>CANGEZ010000193.1 GCA_947452875.1 Chitinophagaceae bacterium | reverse complement strand
TTTGGGGTTTGTTGTTTGGTGTTGTTTGTTCGGTGTTTGGAATTTGGTGTTAAGACCTTTTGAACCAATTGAACATTTTGAACCTTTGAACCTGTTCGACTTACTTACTCAACGTCAACTGTTCAATTCTCTTCTCATGATTTTTACCTTCAAAAATACGCTGCACGTAAATTCCGGGAGTATGAATCTGATTTGGATCAAGTTCTCCGGCAGGCACAAGGTGTTCCACTTCTGCAATAGTTATTTTACCGGCCATCGCCATTAAGGGATTGAAATTTCTTGCCGTATCCTTAAATATTAAATTCCCCATGGCATCTCCTTTCCATGCCTTTACGATGGCAAAATCAGCATCAAATGCCATCTCCAACAAATAATCTTTACCATTGAAATTTCTAACTTCTTTTCCTTCGGCAACTTCAGTCCCAACACCTGCTGGTGTATATATAGCCGGCATGCCATAACCAGCAGCCATGCATCTTGTCGCCAATGTACCTTGTGGAATCAATTCAACTTCTAGTTCGCCACTTAATAATTGTCTTTCAAATTCAGCATTTTCGCCAACATAAGAAGAAATCATTTTCTTCACTTGTTTTTGTTGCAACATCAATCCAATTCCGAAATCATCAACACCTGCATTATTAGAAATACAGGTAAGTTGTTTTGCGCCTTTTTTGACCAACGCAGTAATGCAATTTTCAGGTATGCCACAAAGTCCAAAACCGCCTAACATCAACACGGCTCCATCCTGAATATCTGCAATGGCAGCTTCTGCATTTTGATATATTTTACTCATAGCTTTCTTGAAATTTAATTTGTCTGGAAAACCTTTATTTTATTCTGTGAAGCAGTAATACTATCTAGTAAAGCATTCATCAAATCTGGATGATTATAATAGTATTCATAACTTCTGTAAAATTCAACTTTTGATATTTTGTATTTGTTGAAAATAATTTGTTGCATTTTTACATTCTCTAAAGTATCTGTACCGGGATGTTCTCTTTTTGTGAATTCTTCTGAAAACACATCAGCCTTAACAAAATCCCACATCACCAATTTCATTTTTTCGGGCTTGATGATATCTGCAGGAAATTGTTTCTTTTCTGAACAAGCAAAAAAAACAAGACTTACTATTAGGAAAGAAAATAGATATCTCATTTCAGTTCATCTTTATATTTGGAAGCATTAGTTAAATCAAGTCGGCTCAATATATCTAAAGCTCGAGCTTTATCAGCAGGTGCAGCTTTCGAAAATAATTTAATCAACTCATTGGATTTTCCCTGTAAAAAAAATTGATTAATCATCGTGTTGGGATTTTCAGCATTGAACGCATCCAGTTGGTTTAAAACAGTCAACATTTCTGAACGGGCTTTCTTATCATCCTGATAAAAATTATCCAATGAATTGCGGTAATAACTATAATAAATATCCTGCATCACCCCATACCTCGCATCTAAAATATTAGTTACCAGCCAATACCTATTTCTGCTACCATCAAAAGCTTTCCAACCGGTAATAGACCTTCCATCAGGAGCATTGTTCACAATATTTTGTGCTTTTTGAAAATAAGGATCGCCGCCATGCGGAGCAAATGATAGTGCATCAAATCCAATAATCATATAGGCGTAATAAGCAAAAACTGCTGTAAGATTTGACACTTGTGGGTCATTACCCGAAACCCTGTTTTCATTAAAATCCAATTGCTGAAATTCCTGGTATTTAAAAGTAAATTTATCGTCTTTGTAATTGATGATAGGCGACAAATAAGAAGTATTAAAAACAGGCCTTGCAGATTGTATGGTGATGGAAGAACTGTAAACATTTAATTCATCTGTAGATTCTAGATTCAGTAAAATATTGCACTGTATTTTCTCATTAGTACCATAGGTTTCTGAAGTCCATTTGCGATTATTAAGGAAATTATTAAGTGAAGTTTGAAGTGTTTGAAAAGCAGATTTATTTACATTATTAGCCACCCTTGTTGTAGCAACAGTAACACGTGCCTGAAGCTCTTGTGCTTGCAATAATTGACTCGATAATAAAATGACTACCAGTGTTACTATTCTCTTCATGATGCAAATATTTTAAAGATGAAAAACCAAATTATTTTTCTTTTTTATTCAGTATAGTATTTATAATATCAGTTGCAACTGCTGATTTCGACTTGGTTTCAAATGTATAACAGTCGCCATTTTTTGAAAATATTGTTACTTTATTGGTGTCCTTTCCAAAACCAGAACCATCATCATTCATTGAATTTAAAACAATATAATCTGCATTTTTTGAAACTAATTTTGCTTTAGCATTTTCAATTTCATTTTCTGTTTCCAATGCAAAACCAATGAGCAATTGATTGTCTTTTTTTATGGAGCCTAAAGATTTTAAAATATCTTTTGTTTTCTCAAGTTCCAATGTTAACGTCTCCGTTGTTTTTTTGATTTTATTTGATGCAGGGGATTTTACAGTATAATCTGCAACTGCAGCACTCATGACTGCGATGTCTGTATTTTCAAATTCTTTTATACAAGCATCATACATTTCTGCAGCAGATACCACAGGCAAATGTTTTATGCCGATTGGAACAGGAATTGAAATGGGACCACTAATTACGGTAACATCGGCACCACGTTTTAAAAATTCAGTTGCCAAAGCGAGGCCCATTTTTCCGGATGAATGATTTCCGATAAACCTAACGGGATCAATAGCCTCATGAGTTGGTCCTGCTGTTATTAATACTTTCTTTCCGGAAAGTTGATGGGCGTTCACAAAAAAATCTTCAGCCCATTTTATTATTGTTTCAGGCTCAGCCATTCTACCTGGCCCTATCAAGCCACTAGCCAATTCGCCATTTTCAACTGGTATTACTTTGTTTCCAAAAGATTGTATTTTTTCAAGATTAAGTTGAGTTGATGTATGGTACCACATGTCTTCATCCATTGCAGGAGCTACCACTACAGGGCAAGTTGCAGAAAGATAAACAGCCATCAACAAATTATCACAAATGCCATTCGACATTTTAGCCAAAGTATTACAAGTCAATGGAGCCATAATCATCAAATCAGCCCATCTTCCTAGCATCACATGATTAGACCATGAATCATTTTCAGAAAGTTGATGTAACACTTCATTTTTAGAAAGAGTAGACAACGTAAGCGGAGCCACAAAATCAACAGCAGCTGGTGTCATTATAATCTTGACTTCAGCACCTTCTTTTACAAACAATCTCACGAGTGAAGCCGTTTTATAAGCTGCAATACTGCCAGTAATTCCTAGTAATATTTTTTTTCCTTTTAACATAAAATACCCCGTCGTATTGACGGGGTTAAAATTATAACAAGTATTTTAAAGTATCCGTTTATTGATACAATTTCTTAGCTGAAAAGATTCTCTTCGTTTTTACGGAAATACACCTTGTCTTCAAGAAATTCTGTTGTAGCCAATAAAGAAGGATTAGGCATTCTTTCGTAAGCACGAGAAATTTCTATTTGCTCTTTATTTTCATGGATTTCTTCTAGACTATCAGTATGACTAGCGAATTCTTCCAATTTGTTATGTAACTCCTCTTTGATAGAGATGTTGATCTGATTGGCTCTCTTTGCAATCACAGCTATAGATTCGTACAGGTTGCCTGTTTTTGCTTTCAAATCTGAAAGTTTTTTAGGCTCAACTGAACTGCTGGTATTACCGCTTAGATGACGACGAAGTTTGCTCATTTTTTATTGCTTTTAATTGATTTTGACTTTGTGTGCTGTAAGATGCTGCTTCAGATAACAATTTACTATCGGGATATCTGTCAACAAAATCTTCATATTCTGTTATTACTTTTTCAAAGCGTTCTTCTTGTTTATCTAGAATACTAAGCTTTGCAAATTTATAATACGCTTTTACCACCATCAGCTTATAACGTTCCCCGGATAATGATTCCGGATAGTTATTCAGTAAAGTTGAGTAAGCGATAGCTGCTGCTCTGAACTCACCTAAGTTATAATATAATTCAGCGCCTCTGTATTCTTTCATTTCAAGCTTTTCTCTGCACTTATCTATAATTTCAGTGGCTTCTTTGTTTCTATCAGATCCTGGATGGGTATTGATGAATGTCTGCATCATTCCCATAGCCTTAAGCGTATTTACTTGTTCAAGTTCTAGCTTTGGTGATAACTTATAAAAACAATAAGCTCTCATATAATCAATTTCTTCTGCTTTTTTACTATTGGGAAACACTTCGAGATATCCTTTAAAAAGATTCTCTGCATCTCTATAGAATTCATCATAGTAAAAGCAATACGCGTATTTATAGTAAAGATCTTCAAACTTCTGTGTTCCTTTGAAAACTGGGAACAATTCTTCATACAACTGTTGAGCAAAACGATATTTTTTATTACTAAAATATTCATCTGCCTTAGCTAATTTATACTCATAATCTTTGCTTTTCTGAATTTTTACAAACTTGCTACAAGAAGCCAATGTTGCAAAAACCATCAAGAGTATGAAAATATGTTTTAGCTGTCGCATAAAGAGTCGCAAATTTAATGGTTTTTATCGAAAATCAGACGCTTAAATTACGAATCTTACTAAAACAAATGTTAATCCATGCAAAAAGCCCTCCAAATTGGAGGGCTTTTCTATTTTGCAAAAAGTATTTAAGAAAAATTAGTTCGATTTGATATCGATAGTGTTTTTATCTCCACCACCGACTTCGCAATTAGTTGAAACTCTTTCTGCACTGATTCCTTCTTTTTGAACCAAGTACATTTTAACTGCATCAACTCTTTGCTGACAAACAGCCTGAGCAGCTTTAGATGCTTCAGGATATCCATTGATA
>CANGEZ010000192.1 GCA_947452875.1 Chitinophagaceae bacterium | reverse complement strand
TCTGTTACAGAGGCATCTCCTAAAGAACAAATGACAACAGGTGATTTCCCTTCAACGCTTGTGTGCTTTATTTTTTCAAAAAACTGAATGCCTTGTGCAACACCGGTTGTAGGAATGGCTTGCATGCCTGTGGCACTACTTTGATGAATAATGGTTGGTTTGTCAGCTCCTTTATAATTAGGATGATTGTAATACTCTCTTCCTCCTGTAAAAATATCTTCACCCTTTGCGAGTAATTGTAGCATTAATTGATAAGGCTTAAATCCAAGACCTAACATGATACTTTCATCTCTGTAATAAGGACTAACGTAGTCGTATGGCTGCAGTTGAAATGCAGTAGCCAATTGAATGGCTTCGTGCCCTCTAGAAGTACTGTGTACGTATTTACAAATTTGCCTATTGGCTTCATAAGTATCAGCCATAGCTTTAGCTTTACACATGTGGGTATAAGCTTCGAGCAATATTTTTTTTGAGACAGGCATGATATACGTTTAACAAAAAAGCCAAAATTAATTTGGCTTTAAATTTTATTTCATTTTAAATGTTTCCAGGAATTTCGTGGTGAAATTTCCTTTTCTGAAATCTTCGTTTTGCATCAATTGTAAATGGAAGGGGATAGTTGTTTTCACGCCTTCAATTACATATTCGCTCAATGCTCTGTGCATAGTATCAATCGCTTCTTCACGTGTTTGAGCCACAGCAATGAGTTTTCCAATCATACTATCATAGTAAGGAGGAATAACGTATCCTGCATAAACGTGGCTGTCTACACGAACGCCATGTCCACCTGGTGAATGTAATACGGTAATTTTTCCCGGACTAGGTCTGAAATCATTATATGGATCTTCAGCATTGATACGACATTCAATTGCATGCATTTGAGGATAATAAGATTTACCTGAAATTTTTTCGCCGGCAGCAATTTTTATTTGTTCTTTAATCAAATCAAAGTTGATAACTTCTTCTGTAACGCAATGTTCTACCTGAATACGTGTATTCATTTCCATGAAATAGAAATTACGATGCTTGTCTACCAAGAATTCAATGGTACCAACACTTTCATAATTAATAGCCTTGGCAGCTTTGATAGCAGCATCACCCATTCTTTGTCTTAATTCATCTGTCATGAATGGAGAGGGAGATTCTTCCACTAGTTTCTGATGACGACGTTGAATCGAACAATCTCTTTCACTTAAGTGACAAACATTTCCGTATTGATCGCCTGCAACTTGTATTTCGATATGTCTTGGCTCTTCCACGAATTTTTCCATGTAGATGCCATCATTTTTGAAAGAAGCAGCAGCCTCGGCCTTTGCAGTTTCAAATGCTTTTTCAACATCAGCTTCAGCCCATACCACACGCATTCCCTTTCCACCACCACCGGCAGTAGCTTTTAAGATTACAGGATAGCCAATTTCTTTTGCAGATTTTATAGCATGAGCTACACTTTCCAATAAACCTTCAACACCTGGCACAACAGGAACACCAGCTTTTATCATGGTTTCTTTTGCTGTCACTTTATCTCCCATGGAGTTAATCATCTCTGGCGTTGGTCCGATGAATTTGATACCATGTTTGCCACATATTTCAGCAAATTTGCTATTCTCAGCCAAAAATCCATAGCCTGGATGAATAGCATCAGCATTGGTAATTTCAGCTGCAGACATGATATGTGCAATATTCAAATAGCTATCTGCACTTGCAGGCTTTCCAATACAAACTGCCTCATCGGCAAATTTTACGTGTAAACTGTCTTTATCGGCAGTTGAATATACAGCCACAGTTCTGATACCCATTTCTCTGCATGTTCTGATGACACGCAAAGCAATTTCTCCTCTGTTGGCGATTAATATTTTTTTGAACATAACGGTTAAAATGTAAAAAGTAAAAATTCAAAATTCAAAATGTAAAAAGGAGAAGGGTTTAATTTGTAACCTTCAACTTTAAAAATTGAAATTTATTTTATTATGCAGGGTCAACAAGGAATAAAGGCTGATCGTATTCTACAGGACTGGCATCATCAACCAAAACCTTTACAATTTTGCCTTTTACATCACTTTCGATCTCATTGAAAAGTTTCATGGCTTCAATGATACAAACGGTTTTACCTGGAGTAACATCATCACCTACGCTTGCAAAAACGGGTTTCCCAGGTCCTGCTTGACGATAAAAAGTACCAATCATTGGACTCTTAATGGTTACATAATTATCAGCCTTAGGTTCCGCTTTAGCTGCAGGTGGAGGAGTACTAGCTGCAGGTGCTGCTGATGGAGCAGGTGCAGCAGCTTGAGGAAAGGATTGAGTTGTAGTTGCTACAATATTTTGTACAGGATCTTTCTTTTGTTTGATAGTGATTTTTCTTCCATCCTCTTCGATAGTTATTTCGCCGATTGATGTTTTGTTGATAAGCTTTACAAGCTCCTGGATTTGTTTAATGTCCATGATATTTAAATGAATGATTAAATAATTATTAATTCGGAGCGCTAAGATAGGAAATCATAACTGATTAGCTCCAATAAAAAACATCAGTTTTCCCCAAAAACAACACAAAAATGCCCAAAAATGCTCAAAATCGACTTGAAATGGATTGAAATCGACCTTTTTTGTACAAAATAAAAAAGGGCCAAAATAGAATTTCGGCCCTTTAATTTTTTCTAATTATTCTTTCACTCTTTCAACGTATTCACCAGTTTTGGTATTCACTCTGATCAACTCCCCTTCATTCACAAACAAAGGCACGTTAACAGTAGCTCCGGTTTCAACTGTTGCGGGCTTCAAAGTTCTCGTTGCAGTATCACCTTTCATACCAGGTTCGCTATAAGTAACCAACAAAACTATTTTATCAGGTAATTCAACACCCATTGGCTGGTCTGTTTCGCCATTGATCAAAACGGAAACTTCTTGTCCGTCTTTTAAAAATCCTGGCGCATCGATCATGGATTCGGCAACAGTTATTTGCTCAAATGTTTCATTATCCATAAAACTATAACCAGTATCGTCTTTGTACAAATATTGATAAGCTTTCTTTTCAACCCTAACAGGAAAAATGGTTTCACCACTATTCCAGGTTACTTCTATCGTGCGAGCATTGTCTACACCTTTTAATTTAGCCCATACTTTTGCAGCTGCACGAGCTGTTTTATTTTGACCGAATTCAATTACTGTATAAAGGCTGTTATCAATTTTCAATATCAACCCTGAACGCATATCTGCTGTTGTTGCCATAAAATAAATGTTAAATTATTTTTGATTTGGGTGCAAAAATAGTGATACTCGACTTAAAATGGAAATAGATTTAGTTTTAATGCAGATGAAGCCTTGACTTTTTTCAAAAAAACTGTAGTTTTACGACAAAAAAAAGCATGTTGAAAAATTTTATCCTTGTTTTAAGCCTTTGTTTTATAAGTTTTTACAATAACGCCAACGCTCAAAGTGAGTCACAACCACCCTACAAAAAGACACTTACCATTCCCAACTTTACAGTAGCAAAAATTACAGATAGCTCAAAATTCACCAATCTTGATTTTGAAAAAGGTAAAAAGACCATCATTATTTTTTTTGGTCCGGAATGTGGACATTGTACTTTTTTTACCAAAAAAATGATTGACAGTATCAACTTGTTTAAAAACACCCAGATTTTGATGGTATCTTCTTTTGATTTTGTCAAAATCAGAAAGTTTTATGATGAGAATAAATTGGCTGATGTTCCTTTTATTACTTGCGGAAAAGATGATAACTACTTCTTTATTTCTCATTATGGCATCAGAGCCTTCCCATCTGCATACGTATACAACACAAAAGGTAAGTTTGTGAAAAGTTTTGAAAGTGAAATTTCAATAGAGGAATTAGCTGCAGTAAAATAAACTTTTCAAAATAATTTGATTTTTCTTTAATCGGAGAAATTGATTACAATTAACTTTGCGGCCAAATAATTTAATCAATCTAATAAATACATTTTATGAAAGTAACTGTAGTTGGTGCAGGAGCCGTTGGTGCTACATGCGCAGACAACATCGCTAGAAAACAATTGTGCGATGAATTGGTAATTCTTGATATCAAAGAAGGTGTTGCAGAAGGGAAAGCAATGGACTTAATGCAGACTGCTCAAATCGAAGGTTTTGATACAAAGATTACAGGCTCTACCAATGATTATACGAAAACTGCAGGTAGTACAGTTGCGGTAATTACTTCTGGAATTCCTCGTAAACCAGGAATGACTCGTGAAGAACTAATCGGCATCAACGCTGGTATTGTAAAAACAGTTACTGAAAATTTATTGAAGCATTCTCCTGATGTGATTATTGTGGTGATTAGCAATCCAATGGATACCATGACTTACTTGGCTTTGAAATCAAGTGGACTACCAAAAAATAGAATCATTGGAATGGGTGGTATGTTAGACAGCGCAAGATTCCGTTATTTTTTAAGTCAAGCTATGCATTGCTCTCCAAATGATTTACAGGCAACTGTTGTAGGTGGACATGGAGATACGACTATGATTCCATTAACTCGTTTGGCTACATATTGTGGAACACCGGTTTCTAATTATTTGGATGCAGAAACTTTGAAGAAAGTGGCTGCTGATACCATGGTTGGTGGTGCTACACTTACTGGTTTATTAGGCACTTCAGCTTGGTACGCTCCGGGTGCTGCAGGTGCCGCTGTTGTAGAAGCTATCGTAAGAGATGAAAAGAAAATGATGGCTTGTTGTGTTTCATTGGAAGGTGAATATGGCATGAATGATATTTGTTTAGGCGTTCCTGTTATCGTTGGAAAAAATGGTTGGGAAAAAATCGTTGATTACAAATTGAATGAAGAAGAAATGGCAGCTATGAATAAAAGC
>CANGEZ010000191.1 GCA_947452875.1 Chitinophagaceae bacterium | reverse complement strand
CTTGGAGAAAAGCAGCAGACTCAATAGGTATTTCAAGACAGGAGCAAGAAATGATGAGTGGCGCTTTTAGAGCAGAAGATTGGGGGTAGTTTTTAGATTACTACACTTTCAAATTTTTATAAAATGGCGATGTGTTTCAATTTGTAATAAACTTAATTATCTGTGATCAATATCTCCTCCATTCACTTCACCCTCCAATCCGAGTTCCACATGCTTCGGCATTTTGAAACTATAGATTTAGTTACCCAAGAAAAGTTATTGGCAAATGGGTACTCAATTTCACAAATTCAACAAGAGCTATCTTTACCAGGTTCTGAATTCTTTTCTCATTTTGCAAATGACATAAATGAGCTGCTCGAAAAAGTACTACAATATCCTTATCAAAAATCAACGGGCATCAACGGCAATCACATCATTGAAACTGAATTGCCTAAAGTAGAATATCCATGCGGTATCGGCACCAAAGCCGTTGTTACAATAAATGAAATTTCAAAAGAACAACAAGATCAAATCTTTTACGAAAAGAATCGAAATTTTTCATTGGCTCATTTGCTAGTTGAAGATTTTCCTATTAGCAACCAATGCACTTTAATATTAAAGCCCATTCCAGAAGGTTATACTTTTATAACTGCATTTTCGGGCGAATCTGCAATGCCGATTCCTGATTATAAAATGACGAACGCACAGTTTGAGGCGTGTAAATTATTTTGGTATAAGCATGTGTTTTTGAAGATGAAATAATTTACTATTTCAATCATCTTCAAGAATTTTCTTTTTTTTGGCTTTATCAAAACTTGTCAAAATTTATCAAAACTTCTGTTTATGAAAAATAAGTTAATAACAATTGGCTTTTTCTATTTGGTTATGATTATTTCTTCTTGTGAAAAATTCCACAAGGATGAAAATGAAAATCATTGTCCTGTTGTTGCAGATAGTCTTGTTCCTCAAGTAGTGAAAGATTCATTTACATTCAGATTCCCTAGACTAAATGTTCAAACTTGGTTTTATAAAGACAGTTCAAGCTATTGTGCTTTATCAGGAGTTGAACCACAAGAACAACTGGCGCAATTTGCGACTGATGGTAGTTTTATTAAAATAGTTTCCGAGTCTGAAAATGAAGCAGCAGGAGAGCCTTCAATCGACACAACTGGTGGTATTAAAAGCAGTCATTATTCATGTGAATGTGAAATTGAACACAAACAACATGATTGAGAAATTACACATTTTTATTAAAAAATCCCGCAGTTAAAGCGGGATTTTTTAATTATGAACTATAACCTTTTGTTGATTTTGAATCATTTTATTTTTCAGACGTTATGTTTTTCTTTGTTTTCTTATTAATTAAAAATTTCACAATCGACATCCCGAAAAAACTATTGTTCGAAGCCGATTTTTTTCCACTGAAATAATAAGTTCCAAAAAATAAATTCATATGATATTCATGTGAGAATGAGTATTCAATACCTGTTGTGGTTTCAATCATGATATTTTGAGCAGCATTGAAAACATAGCCACAGCCGATTGTGATCGTATTTGTGAATTTTCCTTGTTGAAACACATTGAGATTGGATCTTAATTCAGCATAGTTTGTAGTGTCTTTACCTTTTTGCTTTGTAAAATTTGTTTTTCCTAAATCTAATCCCAAACTGAATACATCCCATTGTTTACCAGCTTCAATATCTATAGTCAATCGCTCGCCCGTATTTCCTGCACTTGTGTAAAATGCAGGCATTAAAGAAACATAGCATTGTGCTTTTGAATTTGAAAAAAATATTAAAGTAGCCAATGTCAGTAATGTGAACTTGGATTTATGCATGTGAAAGTTATTAGAGTAATAGCAGTTGATACATTTTTGAAATTATAAATTCACTGTTGTTGAATTTGTATTAACAGCAGCAAGATCTCTCTTCCAATTGATTCTTCTTCCAATATATGATTTGAAAACAAACCTCTCAGCAGTATTGGTTAGTCCGAATCCGGGACCAAAATTGAATTCCCATTTTGGATCTACATACAAATCCAAAACAGCGAATACCGCATGGGTTTGATTCGATAGGCTTTCAAAGTGTTTCAGTGTTCCCATATCTCCATAATATTCTATACCCGGACTAATCTTGGATGTAGCAGTATAAGAAAACTTGACATTAGGGGAGAATGAAGGAGCCGTCTGTTTAGTGGCGCTCTTGAGTTGAACACCCAAAACGGGGTTTACTGATAAATAGCATTTATTCCATTGTTTGTCTATGATTGGTCTCAATTCAATACTCCATTGATCTACCGAATATTGTTTTTTTTGTGTACCCAATTCTGCTGAAATGCTCAATCCAAAAGGGAGTTTCCATTTTTGGGGAGCAGTATACCTCGGACGAATATGAGAACCAACAAATTTATATCCATGACCAGGAGTATAATCGGTAAAAACATAAAATCCGACTTCAAAATTCTCAAACAAGCCATGTGTGATTTCGAGTGTTTCATGCAATGAGTGTTGTGTGGGAACAATCGCATCTGTTGGCTCCTGATGCCCATCGAATGTAAAGTTACTGTGCAATTCAAATATGGTTTTTCCTTTTGTCATGGTAGGAGAACTATAAACTTGTATTTCATAATTTTCCTGTGCTTTCAACAATAAGTTGAAGGGGAAAATTAAAATTGATATCAAAAGTATTTTTTTCACAAAAGGCATAAGCTTTATTTTTTATAAATGAATTAAGAAAAAACATTGAAATTGGATTCGCCAATTGTAAACGGCAAATTTAGCTGTAATTATTTTACTTCACTTAACGTATTTAAAGTAAAAAAGTTTAAAAAATTAATTTATTGATCTTTGGAATTGTAAATGAAAATTGGTTAGAATTATTTTTAAACCAAAAATTTATTCACTTGCATCAACACCCATGTAAAAAGGGCAATAGAAATAAATGTAGTAGAGCGTTTGAGGAATTTATATTTAATATTAAGGATGCTAGATACCGCATGGCAACTTTCTAATAATTCGTAAACAGCTTCATTGTTATTTAGCGTCATGAATGATTGGGTGAATTCTTTTACTTTTTGCGATTGTATAGATCCGAAATAAAACAAGGATTTTTTATTAGTCATTAAATTTTTATCTGAATGCACTCTTGGAGAAACAGCTTTAACGGCCGACCAAGTAGCAAGGCATGAACACATCAGAAAAATGGCTTTCAGTGTCAAGTCGATAATGTTATTTAAGTCAAATCCTTGTCGTATTACAGCATCCAACTTTTGTTGACTTTGTAATGATATCGCAGCAACTAAAAAAGCATTCAATCCGAAAATGGCTTGCACTTTTCTATCTGCCATTTCAACCTGCTTTTCCAAACTGGTGAATAAATGTTTTGCCAGGTCCACTTTTTTTTCAGTGACAGGCTCATTTAGCATTTCCTCGTTAAGATTTGAAATTGTTTCAGAAGACATAACATGAATTGAGCGCAATATAATGGCTTAATATGTTTTTACTACTGAAGTTAAAATGGTTAATAATTAATTAATGATTTGTTTATATTCAACATTCTTTAATACGCAATAATATTAATGATAAAATTGACTATTCAGCTTTCACCTCATCCACAACAGCTGCTATATCTTTCTGATAATGCATTGAAATTTTCTTCAAACCTCTTCGCCAAATTCTGATTACGATAACTGTAAAAATCACCAATAATAGCAAGATTAGTAATGGGTTTTCTTCACTTTTTGAAGCGTAAATCAATGCAAAATCATAAGCACCATGCATGATGGCGGGCACGACCAAGCTTTTTAATAGAAATTCATTTTTCTTTGGTCCGATGTGAAACTTGGCCAAAGAGAAATAATAACCCATGGCAACAGCAAAGAAACCATGACCAGGCACAGCGAGTACTGCTCTCATCATGGCAACCGAAAGTCCACCTCTATACACATACATCAGATTTTCTACCAACGCAAAACCCATTGATACAAATACGGCGTAAATAATGCCATCGAAATGTTGATCGAATTCTTTGCGTTTCCAAACAATCCAATACAAAATAATCAGCTTTGAAAACTCTTCAGGAAATCCAGCCTGAAAAAAAGCATCAAAAAATGAACGACCCAATGCAGAGGTAAATCCTTTTCCAAAAGGCTCTAAAAAAGCGTCGATCATCAACGTAATGAGTATCGATAAAAATCCGCCGAAAAAACATTTCATCAATAATCCTAATGGTTCTTTAATGCTGTCTTTGTTATAAATCAAAAACAAAAAAATAATAACCGGTGTTACCGACGCAATTAAAAAGCTCATATTTTAAGTTTCTTTCAAGTTATAAAAAAATAAAATAACCACCTCGCACTTTCGGTTATTTGTTATATTTATAGATACTTATACTTCAAAATGAATCAACAGCATACCATTGAAAAACTTATTGCTATCATCAATAAACTTATCGTTGCAATTCTTATTTTGGTTGTGGGTGTAATTGTGATGGTATACCAATTTTCACAAAAAGGAAAAGATACTTCATTGGCAAAGGTTAAAGTAGATAGTTTAAATACTGCAAACAATGACACCATAAAATATTGGCTACCTAAAGACATCAACCTGATAACAGATCCTGTTTTAAAATCCAAAGTGATATATGGCAAAGAACTAATCGCCCATACAGCAAAATATTTAGGTCCTAAGGGTACAGTAATGAAAGTTACCAATGGCCTCAATTGTCAGAATTGTCATCTTGAAGCCGGAACAAAAATATTCGGCAACAATTATGGTTCAGTGAATTCTATGTATCCGAAGTTTAGAGCCAGAAGCGGCTCTATCGAAAATTTATACAAAAGAGTGAATGATTGTATTGAACGAAGTTTGAATGGAATAGCCATCGATACCAATG
>CANGEZ010000190.1 GCA_947452875.1 Chitinophagaceae bacterium | reverse complement strand
GGAGATACTCCAGGCGAATCAGCCATTCGTGTTGCATACCAGGTGGCTAAATCAAAATTCATTAAAGGAGGAACCAACAGGGTAATCCTTGCAACTGATGGCGATTTCAATGTTGGAGAAACTTCCGAAAAAGCTTTGGATGAATTGATCTCAAACCAGCGACAAACAGGTGTTTACCTTACTTGCCTGGGTGTGGGCATGGGGAATTTTAAAGATTCCAAATTGCAAACATTAGCAAAAAAAGGCAATGGTAATTATGCTTATTTGGATGATATTCATGAAGCAGAACGAGTGTTGGTGAAAGAACTTACCCAAACTTTTTATGCTGTAGCCGATAATGCTTGCATGAATCTTAAGTTCAATGCTGAATATGTGAAGTCTTACAGATTAATAGGTTTTGATAATAAAAAAGAGGCGCTTGCAGATACACTTAATAATCTGGAAGGTGGTGAAATAGGCAGTGGCAGTGGGGTATTGGCGATTTTTGAAATTGTGCCAACAGAAAAAAACCTTCAATTTGTAAATTCAAAATCAGTTATTGAAGTTGCCCAAATGGATTTGAATTATTCTTTAAATCAAGATAGTATTATTAAGAAAATACATTACAACGCCAATTCAGTTTTCACTCCTATTGATCAAGTGAACAAGGAATTGAAATTTGCTGCTGCCATTACCATGTTTGCGCTGAAACTAAAGAAGTCTAAGTATTACAATGAGCAATCATGGTCATTTATCAAAAGCTTTTCGAAATCATCAGCAGATGAAACTAACTATTTACAGAAGCAGTTTTTAATACTCCTTGATAAAGCCATTAAATTGTATGGCAATAAAAAAGACAGGCGCTAACTGTAATATTTTTTAGCTAAACATTTCTCTTACTTTTTCAAAAAACGACTTGTCATTTTTTTCGGGCTTAGGTTCAAAATTGGACGATTTCTTCATTTTTTCCAGCATTGATTTTTCTTCGTCTGTTATATGCTGAGGTGTCCATACATTTACATGAATCAGCTGATCGCCTTTCTCGTAACTGTTTACATGAGGGAATCCTTTTCCTTTTAACCTGAATATTTTTCCGCTTTGTGTTCCTGCAGGAATTTTGATTTTAGCTTTACCATCAATAGTTGGCACTTCAGTATGTGTACCAAAAACTGCATCAGGAAATGAAATGTGCAAATCGAAAACCACATTCAATCCATCGCGCTGTAATTGCGGGTGTGGTTCTTCTTCAATCACTACAATTAAGTCGCCAAAACTGCCACCCCTTTCTCCTACATTGCCTTTGCCACCTACACTCAACTGCATGCCTTCTTGTACACCAGCTGGAATATCTATTGCAACGGTTTCTTCTCCGTAAACCCTGCCTTCTCCTTTACAACTGGTACATTTGGCAGCAATCGTGGTGCCTTCACCGTTACAGGTTGGACAAGTAGTAACCGTTTGCATTTGTCCTAAAAACGTATTTTGTACCCTTCTTACTTGTCCACTGCCATTACATGAGCCACAGGTTTGTATGCTGCTTTTATCTTTTGCGCCACTGCCTGCGCAACCTGTACATTTTACATATTTTTTTATCTTGATGGTCTTGTTGGCACCTTTTGCCATTTCCTCAAAATTCAGCTTTAGCTTTACTCTGAGATTACTTCCACGAGTACCTGTGCTTCTTCTTCCACCGCCACCGCCTCTGTTACCAAAGAAGCTGCCAAATCCTTCATCACCAAAAATATCTCCAAACTGACTGAATATATCGTCCATGTTCATGCCGCCGCCGCTATAACCACCGCCGCCGCCTCTTCCCTGGCTGAAGGCATTATGTCCGAATCTGTCATATTGTGCCTTTTTATCTGTATCATTTAAAATTTCATATGCTTCAGCTGCTTCTTTAAATTTATCCTCTGCAGATTTGTCGCCAGGATTTCTGTCTGGATGGAATTGCATGGCAACTTTACGGTATGCCTTTTTAATTTCATCCTGTGAAGCAGCTTTTGTGACGCCAAGTATTTCGTAATAATCTCTTTTATTCGCCATGTTCAGATTTTGGAATATGTTTATTTTTATTTTTTATTTACCGACTACAACTTTTGCGAAGCGGATTAATTTATCATTTAAATAATAACCTTTCATCAATTCATCAATCACCTTTCCTTTCATTTCAGGTGCCAAAGCAGCTTCTGAAATGGCTTCATGCTTTTCTACATCAAAGTCTTCGTTCATGCTTTCCATGGCTTTTAAACCTTTTTGTTGAAGTAAGTTGCGGAGTTTATTAAATACGAGCAAAGTGCCTTCGTTGTCTGCATCATTGCCATTGGCTTTAAGCTGCTTTTCAGCGCGGTCGCAATCATCCATCACATCCAATAAAGAAACGATAATTTCCTTACCCGCAGTTTGCATCAGCTCCATTCTTTCTTTTGCTGTTCTGCGTCTGAAATTATCAAACTCTGCCACGAGTCTTAAATACTTGTCTTTTTGCTCATCCAATTCTGATTGTAATTTGGCATTTGTATCAGCTAAAATTTCCTGTTCAGTTTTGATTTCAGTTTCGTTGTTGTTCTCAGTCGTCATTTCTTGTTCTGTTGACATATTATTTTCTTGAATGGTAATTGTAATTTGTTCGCAAAAGTAAGCATGTCAAACAGTTTGCCAACATATTAAATGCAGTCATTTTGACACAATTAAAAAAGTTTTCTGAAAAGTTGAGAGAGGAGAGGGGAAACAAGGAAATTTTTTGAAGTTTGGTATTGGGTAAACTAAAAAACT
Source organism: Chitinophagaceae bacterium (assembly GCA_947452875.1). Lineage (GTDB taxonomy): Bacteria > Bacteroidota > Bacteroidia > Chitinophagales > Chitinophagaceae > Ferruginibacter. The sequence goes on along the minus strand of CANGEZ010000190.1, from coordinate 2,176 downwards.
ATTGCAGGCGCAATTAAAAAAGGGAAAAGGGAATAAATGATTTTTTATTTCACTACTTGAAACTTGCCAGACTCTAGTACAATTCCATTTTCGTTTCGAAGCTGGTAGATGTAAATACCTCTGTAGAAATCTTCAAGATTGATATTAATTCTTGAAGGTGTGTTTTTTAATTCATAAATTTTCTTTCCCATGAAATTGAAAATGAGCAAAGAATAATTAGCGTTGTATCCTTTTTGAAAATCAAAATTAATCACAGCCGTAGCAGGATTAGGATAAAACTTAATGAATTTAGAAGGAAGATTTGTAGGATCAAGCGCAGTTCTGCTCTGTGCAAATGAAGTATTTGACAGTGTGAATATTAAAATAAATATGTAGAATATTTTTTTCAATGCCTGATTGTTTTAAATACAGAATACTAAATTAAGGAAATTGAACCGAATAAAGTGCTGTTTTTCAAAAAAAAACAATAAAAATTCATCCGGCTCAATTCCGGAATTTCATTATAAACGCTCTAAAACAGCATTTATTGCTTCAAAATTAGGCAGATCTCCAGGATTGTCCAATACTTCAGCATATTGAATAATACCATGTTTGTCAATAACAAAAGCAGATCTTTTGCTAACCCCTTTCATGTGCATGTGGGTGAAAGATTCATGCAAACAATCATAAGTTGTTGATACTTCTTTATTAAAATCGCTAACAAGAGGGAAATTTAATTCCTGTTCTCCAGCAAATTTATTTAATGTCGCTACAGAATCTACAGAAACCCCAATTACCTGGGCATCAATATTGTTGTAAACAGCCATATTGTCTCTTGCATAACACAATTGTTTAGTGCAGTTTCCTGTAAAAGCCAGTGGGAAAAAGAATAAGAGTACATTTTTTTTGTCGGCATAATCACTTAAGCTGATCGTGTCGTTGAAGGTTGTGTACAAAGTAAAGTCAGGAGCTTGTTGTCCAATTTGCAAGGCCATAATTAGTTTTTTTAAAGTTAAATGTAAAAGTATAAACAAAATTCGTTCAAAAATGTTGGCTGAATAAATCAATTTTTTAAAACAGGAAAGCCCCGCATAATGCGAGGCTTCTGTTATCCAAACAATCCATAAAAACAAAATCTTTAGTTGTTAGTACAGGAACATGCAGTTCTTAGGATTGTAAAGTTTTAAAATTTGGGACATCTGATAGCATCCAAACTGCTATTGAATTTTCTCATTTTTTGATAGGTCAATGACATTTCAAATCCGCCTCTTCCATTGCTGCTTTGTTTTAATTGTGAAATATTCGCATCATAACTTACCGCAACGGCAAAGGGTCTGAATTCTAATTTGGCAACCGGAATGATGGCATCTTTCCATCTCATGTAAGCTCCGGCATGTAAAATGTATTTATTTTCATCATTAGGATCAAGTTTCCAAGAATACAAGGCGCCGCCCATAATTTCTCTGTATTTTCCTTGTACTGTGTAATCTGATTGTAAAGTGAAAAACGATGTATTTGTCATACTGATTCTCAATCCTCCTGATGCTACCCATTTTGGTGTCATCTCTTCAGATCTTGAATTGTAAAATGAAATTCTTTTTGATTGATTAAAATGATGGTAAGCAAGGCCGGCGAAAAAGTTATTGTTATCATCAGATCCGATTTGTCCGTTAAGACTCATGCCCACACTTCCGTCGAGATAAGAGTAAGAAGATGACGCGAGATTTTCTCCATCAAATAATCCACCGTTATACATCGTTCCGTCAAATTGATTATTGGTAGTCATTTTACTTCTGTCGAAACTTCGCTGTACCAATCCACCCATAAATCCTAAAGAGAGATACATGTTTTTATAAGCACTTAATGATTTGTTGTAGTTAAATGCTGGTAATATATGAGTGCTGGTTAAAGCGATGGAACCTGCTTTGTCGTAAAGTATTTGACCGCCATATGAAATGAAATCATCTCCGTTGCCTACATGCTTTTTTACTTCACCACTTAATGAAGTAGTTTGGTAAGGCACAGTTACAGTGTTCCATTGTGTGCGATAAACTGACTGTAATCTTACATCTCCGGTAAAGATTCCTGTGAGTGAAGGATTGCGCAATAATGGTGTTTCAAATATCTGTGAGAAGTGCATGTCTTGTGCATTTGTGCGGAAAGTTCCGAGCAGCGCAAAGGCGATTAATAGACAGGT
>CANGEZ010000189.1 GCA_947452875.1 Chitinophagaceae bacterium | reverse complement strand
CCGCCTCCAAAATTCTTTTCACCAATATGAATGACTCCATTTAAAAAGGTACCATTAGTTAACACAATTGCTTTAGCTTTTATTTCGTGGCCTAAACCGGTGACAACCCCCTCTGCTTTTCCTTCTTTTATTATCAATCCTTTTACCATATCCTGGTAAAAATCAACATTATCTGTTTGCTCTAGCATTTCTCTCCAAGTTTGAGCGAATAACATCCTATCACTTTGTGCTCTAGGGCTCCACATTGCGGGGCCCTTAGATCTATTCAACATCCTGAACTGAATCATGCTTTTATCAGTTACGATTCCGCTGTAACCACCAAGCGCATCTATTTCTTTTACAATTTGTCCCTTTGCAATACCGCCCATAGCTGGATTACAACTCATTTGGGCAATTGTTTGCATATTCATGGTAACCAGCAACACCTTACTACCCATATTTGCAGCTGATGCAGCAGCTTCACATCCCGCATGTCCGGCACCAACTACTATGACATCGTATTCTTTAAACATTTTTTGTTTTTTATCGCCTGTTCCACGTGGAACAATTGCTTTTTATTTGCTTTAACCTTGTTCCACGTGGAACAAGATTATATTAATTAAAGTAAAGTTTAAGATATTCGTTTTCTTTCTGGCGCATTAAAATAATATCCTTTTTTGTTTTGTCTTTATAGCCACACAAATGCAAAACTCCATGAAAAACAACCCGATGTAACTCTTCTTTTATAAATGATTGATATTCAGCGGCATTTTTCTTTACGGTATCTACACTGATGTAAATTTCGGCAGTTTTTCCTTTAGTATCGTTTGTTATTTCAAATGTGATAATATCGGTTAAATAGTCGTGCTGTAAGTAATCACGATTTATATTCAATAGATATTCATCAGAACAGAAAATAATATTAAGAATCTTGATACTTGTTTTTTCTTTTTTTAAGATGGTTTTAATAAACAATTTCAGGGTGTTTCTATTTTGTAGGGTTGTATTTTTTTGAAAGAAAAAATTTGTGTTCAAAACGATGGGTTTCTTAAAATTATTAAATCTGTTTTATAAAATGAAATTAAAATTTACTATTCTCGAAATTAAGGCGAAATTATATTTTCTATCTTTACTTTAATAATAAATCATGTATAAAAAATTATCTGAAATTAAATCTGGAAGAAGTGCAACCATTAGGTCTTTTGAAAATGAGGACTTATTTATCAAATTAATGGAAATGGGTTGTTTGCCTGGAGAGAAGATAACTGTTGAACAAATTGCACCACTAAAAGATCCAATCTCTGTTTCTGTAGCTGGATATTTATTAAGTCTAAGATTAGAAGAAGCAGAAAATATTATTGTAGAAGAGATTATATAAATTTATATTTTATAATATGAGGGTTGCTTTATACTTTGGGTCATTTAATCCAATACATCATGGACATTTAATCATAGCCAATCAAATTGTAGAACAAGAAAATTACAATGAACTTTGGTTTATTGTTTCTCCTCAGAATCCTTTTAAAAACGAAAGCAGCCTGTTGAATGCCAATCACAGATACCATTTATTACAACTAGCAATTGAAGGTGAAAACAAATTGAAAGCAAGTAATATAGAATTTAAACTACCTAAGCCTTCATACACGGTAAATACACTGGTTTATTTAAAAGAAAAATATCCTAATCATCAATTTGATATTGTTTTGGGGAGCGATGGGTTTCAAAATATAAAAAAATGGAAAAACTCATCTTTTATTTTAGAAAATTACAAGTTTATAATTTATAAAAGGCCTGGATTTGAAATTATTAATGATACCGAGGCTGAAATAAAAGAAATTATTGGGCCACAATTATTAATATCGTCTACTCATATACGTGAGTTGATAGAAAAAAATAAGTCTATAAAATATTTAGTACCTGATATAGTAAATGATGAGATTAAAGCAAGGGGTTTTTATAAGGCATCAAAAAAAGAAACCAAAGAATAAACAAATTAAAACTATAAAAGGTGTTTGAATTTTTGTGTATTGTAAAATAACAAATGTTGAAATGATAATAAATAGGTTAATAATAATTTCGTTATTAATAGTGAACAAATTAAGATCATGTAATAAATATAAGGCGGCTGCCCAAATGACGCCAACAATAACTGCATTAATTCCTTCAAGTGCACGATAAACCAAAACGAATTTTTTTAAGTATTGCCAAACAGGGAAGAAGAAAAAAAGTAATAAAGCGCTTGGTAAGAAAATAGCAATCGTACCTATTATACAGCCTATGAATTGCATTAATTTCCCTTCTTTAGAAAGAGCCATTCCTCCAACAAAAGAACCTACAGAAAAAACTGGACCCGGTATTGCTCTTACCATTCCATAACCTGTTAATAAATCTGATTTTGCAATTTTGATAACGTTTGGGTTTTTTATTTGTGTTCTTGAGTCTGTTGGTCTAGCTACATATTGATCAAGCATTAATGGTAATAATACATCTCCGCCTCCAAAAACAAAACTTCCAAAACGATAAAAATTTTCAAATAGATTATATGCTTTGCGATGTTCCCAATTGTTTTTTCTTGCTGATTCGCTGAGCAATCCTGCTATAGAAAAAATTAATAGGAATAATAAAATGTTTGTCCATCTAATTTGACGTGGCTTGATATGTTCTTTTTCAGGAATTCTTTTATTACTAAAATTGGTAATGATTCCGCCAGTTAAAATAAGTAAAGGAAAAACCCATGGTGTTTTGAAAAATAAATAAGTTACTATCAAACTAAGTAACATAATAATTTGAGTGATCGGATTTTTTATAGAAACATTAAAACTTCTAATCGCAGAAAATATTAAAAACCCAATCGCCATAGGTTGTATATACTTAAAGACATTTTGAGTTATATCATGGTGCTGAAAATGAACTATCAAAAAGGATAATAAACCCATTAAAATACTTGCAGGTAAAATCCAAATTAACAAGGTGAGTGTTGAAAGCAAATAACCACCTCTTTTGTAACCAATTAATCCAATAAGTTGGGTACTCGAAGCTCCTGGTAATAATTGACAGAATGAATAATAATCAATTAATTCTTCTTCTGTCAAATAATGTTTTTTTTGTACAAAAGTCTTGTCTATCATTCCTAAATGACCTTGCGGACCACCAAAAGCTGTGATTGAATAGAAAAAAACATCTTTTAAAAATGGTATATGACGTGTAAGAATCAATTTTACTTTATTATGTTTAAAATTAGATAAGTCATAAATTCACAAGTAATTTTGTAAGTGAAAAAGTACAAAACAATTTTGAGTATGAATAAAAGATTTATCTACATATATAAAATTCTAATTTTTTTATTGTTTATAACTTTCAAATCATATTGTCAGCCAAAAGATAATTTTGATAAAGTAATAAAGTTTGAAATTACTGATTATAAAAATTTAAAAAATTGGGCGGCACATCCTTGGAAAAAAGATAATGCTGATAGTATACCGAAAGATTTAATAAACATAGAAACGAAAGATTCTATTGCTGATGTTTTTTTTATTCACCCAACTACTTATACTCAAAAAGATTATAAAGAATGGAATGCTGATTTAAATGATGAAAAATTAAATTTAAATACTGACAACACGACAATTTTATATCAAGCTTCTGTATTTAATAAAAGTTGTAGAGTATTTGCACCTCGATATCGACAAGCACACATAAACGCGTTTTACATAAATCAAGATACTGCTAGTGAATATTTTGATATTGCCTATAACGATATTAAAAATGCATTTGAATATTATTTAGAAAATTATAATAACGGAAGACCTATAATTATAGCTTCACATAGTCAAGGAACAAAACATGCGGGCAGGTTATTGAAAGAATTTTTTGAAAATAAACCATTGTATAAACAATTGATTTGTGCATACATTATTGGTATGCCAATTCCTGAAAATTATTTTACATCAATTCCTCCGTGTGGTGATGCTAATCAAACTGGTTGTTTTGTTGGTTGGAGAACTTATAAAGAAGGATATACACCAGAATTTGTGAAAAATGAAAAATTTAAATGTATTGTAGTAAATCCATTATCATGGAAATTAAGTGATGATCAAGTATCAATAAAAATGAATCATGGTGGTGTTTTGAAAAATTTTAATAAAATCGTACCTAAAGTGGTTGATGCAAAAATCAGTGGTAACATTTTATGGAGCTGTAAACCAGATGTTTTCGGTAAAATCTTTTTTACTGCTAAAAATTTCCATATTGGTGATATTAATTTATTTTATATGAACATCAGGGAAAATGTAGATGTTCGTATAAAATCATATATGGCAACTTACAAACCATAATGTGCACTAATCTCCAACATTTTTTGTATCGGTAGTTTGGCTTTCTTTAGAATATTTTCATCTAATAAGATCTCTGGAGTTTCATATTTCATACATAAATATAACTTTTCGAGTGTATTTAGTTTCATGTAAGGACAGTTGTTGCAGGCACATGAATTATTTGGTGGAGCCGGTATGAAAGTTTTATCAGGGTTTGATTTTTGCATTTGATGCAGAATACCCGTTTCTGTGGCAATTATAAATTCTTTGGCATCATTAGTAAGGGTGTAGTTTAAAAGGGCTGTAGTGCTCCCTATATAGTCTGCAAGAGCTAAAATTTGTTCTTGGCATTCAGGGTGTGCAATAAATTTAGCTTTTGGATGTCTTATTTTAAGTTTTGTTATTTTCTCTAAACTGAATATTTCATGAACCATACAGGAACCGTTCCACAGTAACATATTCCGTTCTGTTACTTTGTTGATATATGCACCTAAATTTTTATCAGGTGCAAAAATTAAGGGTTGTTCTTTAGGTAATGATTCTACAATTGCTTTTGCATTTGATGATGTGCAAATGATATCACTTAAAGCTTTTATTTCTGCACTGCAATTGATATAAGTAATGATTTTATGATCAGGATGTTTTTCTTTAAATAATTT
>CANGEZ010000188.1 GCA_947452875.1 Chitinophagaceae bacterium | reverse complement strand
GCCGCTTCTTTTCTGGTTAAATTAGCAGCATCTTTATGAAAATATTTCCTTGCAGCTGCCTGCACTCCAAATACACCACGACCCATCTCTGCTACATTCAAATAGGTTTCTAGAATTCTTTCTTTGCTCCATAACTTTTCAATCATAAAAGTGAAATACACTTCTAGGCCTTTTCTGAAGAAGCCGCCATGTTGCCATAAGAAAACATTTTTTGCGGTTTGCTGACTGATTGTACTAGCGCCACGAGTTTTGGTGGGATGCTTTTCATTGTACTTCATCGCTTTTTTAATAGCCTTTACATCAAATCCATCATGGTCGGGGAATAATTGATCTTCCGAAGCCATCACTGCCAATTTAATATTGGGTCCCATTTCATCATAATCTATGTAATCTCTTTCCAAACCGTTTCCTTCAATGGCATTCACCGCTTGTGTAATGGTAATAGGTGGGTTAATCCATTTACAGAAAAACAAATAAACAAACTGTCCAATAAATAAAACGAGAAACAACTTTTTTATAAATCTCCAAAAACCGCTTTTCTTTTTTTCTGTCATGGTTTTTCTTTTTTCTTTATGTTTCAGATAAGTATTCGTGAATGTGTTTACTGCATTTTGATATATTCCAATTTGTAATTTCTCTTTCCAATTACAATGCTTTTGGGTTTTATTTTACTCATAAAGAAACCAATCACACCAAGACCCATACCTCCAATTAAAAGTTGTGGACTAAATTTATCTCTATCTGTGAGGTACACGATCCCACTTGCTGCCGTCAGTAATATACTGCCACCAAGCAAAGTGGCACCACTGGCACTCCAATCAAAATTAGCGTTTGATTTTTTTATGATGCTTAAAATGTCTTTATAATGATAACTGTAATGAAAGCTTCCCAATGTATCTATAACATAAAAGCCCATGCTTGTCATGCTTCTATTTATTAAAAACTCTTGCAAAAAAATAGAATCATGTTGAATTTTATTTATGGTTCCGTTTTTGTAAACACCAGATTTTGTAATCAATTCGATATTTACTCCTGAATAATAAGATTTGATAGTCTTTTTATTTTTTTTAAGTAGTAAAAAATCAGAAGACTGCGCATTAACATTGCATACAAATAAAACCAAGAAGATGAATAAAATAGTTTTCAAATATTAATTGTTTTGAGCGGGATGATATACAGCGCCTAACAGTAACGCTAAGCCGAAAGCAATGAATAATAGTCCTGATATTTTATTGATAATGCTAATGTTTTTATTGTTGAGTTTATTTCTCAACATTCCTGCCAGATTGATTTTGGAGATATCTGCCACCATGTTTAAAGCCAAACAAATTGTAAAAATCACAACCCTTTCATCAAAAGAATTGGAAATAGCTTTAGTTGATGCGGCAATCCAAAGTGCAATAACTGCCGGGTTGAGTGTGTTGATTAAAAATCCGGTGATGAATAATTTCACATGAGTAGTGCTGGTAATTTTTATACCATTGTCCATTTCTTCTTTGGTGTGGTATTTTTTAAAGAATAAATAAAACACACCTAAACCAATCAGAAATATCCCACCGCAGATGCCAATCTCTTTTTTATAAACAATCATTTCTCCAAGTAAACCACCAAAAATATTGGCTGTAATTACCCAGATGAAATCACTAAGCCAAACACCGCTTATAAAAAAAAATGCGCTAGAAATTCCGTAATTAATTCTTAGTTTGATGACTGTAAAAACTACTGGTCCTACAGAAAATATCAATGCCATGCCTAAAAGCAAACCTGAGATGATGGCATCTGTCATTTGGAATAATTAGTAGGTAATTTAAAAATAAGATTGTTCAGTTAGAAAATGTTGCCAATCTGCAAGCATTTTACCTTTCAATACTCTTGGGAATTTATGTTGACCGCCCATTTTTCCTTTCATGGTCATAAAATCCATAAAAGCTTTTTCAGACAAAGCTTTCACCATAATGGCTTTCAATGCATGTTTTCTTTCCACTTCATAATCATCGTTGAGCAATTTTAATTTCTCATCAATTTTTTCAGCTAGCAATTTTTCATCAATAACATCATCAGTGGCAACATACCATTGGTGTGCAAAAAAGTTACCAAACGGAATGCCCGAAACTGTAAATTCCGGTATGTAAACATTCAATTCTTCACACGCCATTTCAATTGCACGATTCATATTATCTACACTAAGGTGCTCGCCAACAAGACTTAAAAAATGTTTTGTTCTTCCGGTAATGATGATTTCATTTTTTTCTTTGTCGATTAGTCTTATAGTATCTCCAATAGCATATCTCCATGCACCTGCATTAGTACTGATGAGAATGGCATAATCTTTATTTTCTTCAATCTCATGAATCATAAAAGCTTCATGGTTCTCTAGAATATTACCTTCTGAATCAAAATTATTATCATCAAAAGGTACGAACTCAAAGAAAATATTGTTGTTTAATGCAAGTTGCATGCCTCTTGTATCTTGTCTGCTTTGATAGGCAAGAAATCCTTCACTGGCAAGATAAGTTTCTATATACGTAACAGGTTTTCCGAACAATCTTTCGAATCCTTTTTTATAAGGTTCCATCGCCACACCACCATGAACGTAAAAAGCGAGATTGGGCCAGATGTCGTGAATGGTTTTTAGTTTGTAAGTTTCAATGATTTTTTCCATGCACAATTGAAGCCATGCCGGAACGCCAACAATGAAGCCAATATCCCAAGTGGGTGCCATCTCAACAATTTCATCAATTTTTTTACTCCAATCTTTTTCCTTGGCAATTTTTTTGCCGGGCTTGTATAATCCCAATCCTTGAAACCAAAAAGGAATATTTTTTTGTTGAATACCACTAAGATCTCCTGCAAAGTAGGTGGCGCCTTTTTGAAGCTGTGTACTTCCCCCTAAAATCATCCATCCTTTACCAATTGCTCGTTTTGGAACATTTTCATATTTAGCCAGACTTAGCAATTGCTTGAAACTGGTAATGGTATTGCTTCTGATGAGTTCTTTTGTTATGGGAATGTATTTGCTTGCGGCTTCACTAGTCCCACTGCTAAGCGCAAAGAATTTGATAACTCCCGGCCAGCAAACATCAGGCGTGCCGTCTAATGTTTTGTGCCACCAATCTTTATATATCTTATCATAATTATAAGTGGGCACCAATTGCTGAAATTTTTTACCAGGATGTTTACTCATTAAAATCTCATCAAACTTGTTTTGTTGACCAAACTGAGTGAATCTCGCTTTACGCAATAGCTTTCTTAGCACCCTGATTTGTTGCCTTCTGGCATCACGTACAGGTATGTTAAGTGCTCTCGCAATAGAAGCCGGTAATTTTATATCAAAAATTGCCATTAAGTCGATGTTATAAAAAAAGTATGCAAATATAAATTTTCTTGGGCAGAGCAGGCACAAATCTCACATTAAATTGAATGAGTATAATTCAGCTAAAATAAGTAGGTTTGTCCTCTCAAAAAACAAGGATAAGATCGATTGCTTTTATCTCAAATTCAAAAATTCAAAACAAAACAAAAATGAAAAAAATTTTATTATCGCTCATGCTGATTGTAACTATGCTTTCGTCAAGAGCAGATGAAGGGATGTGGTTGCCCATGTTGTTGGGCAAGCAGGTTTACAATGACATGGTGAAAAGAGGTTTGAAACTCACCAAAGAGCAATTGTATTCTATCAATAAATCATCATTGAAAGATGCGATTATTATTTTCGGTCGTGGTTGTACCGGTGAAATCGTAAGCGATCAAGGATTGATTTTTACCAATCACCATTGCGGTTATGATGCGATTACCAAAGCAAGTAGCGTTGATCATAATTATTTGAGAGATGGATTTTATGCTTTCAATAAAGACCAAGAAATTCAATCAGATTTAACGGTTCAATTTTTAGATAGAATTGAAGATGTTACTGCACAAGTAGAAGCAGGATTGAAAGGTTTGACTTGGGAAGAGAGAACAAAGAAATTACAAGAAGTATACAAAGGCATTACTGATAAAGTTGCTGATAAAGAAAATGGCATGTCTGGCAGAATTTACAGCATGTTTAAAGACAACCAGTACATTATGTATGTATACAAAACTTACAAGGATATACGCTTGGTAGGCACGCCTCCTGAAAGCATTGGTAAATTTGGTGGAGATACCGACAACTGGGAATGGCCAAGACATACCGGTGATTTTTCAATTTTCAGAGTGTATGCTTCTAAAGATGGCAAGCCAACAGAATACAGTAAAGAAAACATTCCTTTAAAACCTAAAAAATTCCTTCCTGTAAGTATTAAAGGCATTAAAGATGGCGACTACGCTATGATTTACGGATATCCAGGTGGCACGAATCGTTATGAAACCAGCTATGGTATCAAATTGAAAAACGATATTGAAAATCCTTCATTAGTTGGATTGAGAGACATGCGTTTGAAATACATGCATGAGCAAATGATTAAAGATCCTGCCGTTAAATTGAAACTGGCTTCTGATTATGCAGGCATCGCTAACTATTGGAAATTCTTCGACGGAGAAACAAAACAATTGAAAAAGTTCAATACTTACGGACAAAAGCAGCAGTTTGAAAATGAGTTTGCTACTTGGGCTAAAGGTAAATCGGAGTATGAAAATATCTTTACCGAATACGAAAAAAATTATGCTGCATGGACGCCGTATAGCAAGCACCGTCAGTATTTGCGTGAAGGCATCTTAGGATCACCTTTGTCATCATTCGCATCATCATTGATGGCTTTGGAAGGTACTTTGGTAAAAGCAGGTGTTTCTGCAGAAGATGTAAAGAAAGCGATGGATGCGGCAGATGCGTCAAGAAAAAATTTCTTAGCTGCGGAAGATATGCCAAGTGACAAAAACATTTTGGCTGCAGTTGCGAAAGCTTTTTATACAGACATTGACAAATCACAACATCCTTCAGGAATATTTGACAAAATCGCCGGTTTTGGTGATTTGAATGATGAAGCTACATTTAAAAAATGGGCGTTGAAT
>CANGEZ010000187.1 GCA_947452875.1 Chitinophagaceae bacterium | reverse complement strand
TCTCTGCGTAACCTCACCATTCTCCCTTCTCTGCGGTAAACAAAAAAACGCCCCCGAAATCTCAGAGGCGTCAATCATTTTCAAATTATCAAATCACCAAATTAGGATCTTAACTTCCCATTCCACACCCTCTTCCCCTGCAATCTTCTTCCCACATACATGATCAACACGAAGATGAAGAATAACGGTCCGGTGAAACCAAACAACGCGACATATTTAGTGCCATAGAATTGTTCCATTGGTCTTCTCAATCTTTCAGAAATCACATACATACTTGGTACCATGATCAACGTTAAGAAGAATGCGAAAATCAAACCGAAGATAATCGTCCAGCTTAATGGTCCCCAGAACACAACGCTATCACCACCAAAGAAAATATGCGGATTCAAATGTTGGAAGAACGAAACGAAATTGATATTGAAACCAACTGCCAGTGGTAATAAACCTAAGATTGTAGCAACGGCAGTAAGCATCACCGGAATGATACGAATTTTTCCAGCCATGATAGCCGCCTCACGGGTACGCATACCCCTTCCGCGCAACTCATCTGTAAATTCAATCAATAGAATACCATTTTTAATTACGATTCCAGCAAGCCCAATTATACCCACACCCAACATGATACTGGCAATGGTCATACCTGTGATTGCATAACCCAAGAACACACCAATGATAGAGAAGAAAATCTCCGTCAATACAATAAATGGTTTACTTAACGAGTTGAATTGCAACACAAGAATCAGGAAGATCAATCCCAATGCAATCAATAACGCCATTCCTAAGAAGCTGTTTGTTTCAGCTTCTTGCTCACCTTGACCGGTTTGTCTGATAGTAACATCAGCAGGTATCGGAACTAAAGTTTTGAATCTTTCAATTTTAGTAGCGAGTTCTTTATTGACTTTCGCTGTCATCGATGGATCCAAAACATTCGATTGCAATTGAATCGTACGTTTTACATTTTTACGGGCAACTGCACCTGAAGTATTTGTGTAATCTATAGAGGCAATCGCACTTACAGGTACAGATTTAATTCGCATCGTATTCATGTCCATGAAGGTGATGCGCATGTTCATCAGGTCGGCGATATTGTTACGCAACAAATCTGTATAACGCAATTGAATTTTATATTCGTCTTCACCGTCTTTTAATTTACTCACTTCTTTTCCAAATACAGCCGTACGAATTTCCATTCCGATTTGACCTGTGCTTAATCCTTCCATCATGGCTTTTTCACGGTCAACCTTAATCGTAATTTCAGGACTGTTTAAATCCACATCAGGCTTGATACCTTCAACGCCATCTACACGATTGGTGTCGAGATAATTATTCAATTGAGTTGCCACTGCGGCAATTTCTTCAAATTTATCACCAACGATTTCAATGTTCACCGGAGGATCAGTTGGAGGGCCGGCATCTTCTTGAGTGACTTCAATGCTAGCACCCGGAATACCTTTCATTTGTGCTCTGATGGCATCTAAATATGGTTTTGATTTTTTCCCATTGCGTTTTTCAAATTCAACAAATGAAACTTGAATACGACCTAAATTAGGTTGCACACTTCTGTTGTTGCTTCTCGGATTGTTGGCACTATTAGCCACATTGGCAATCACACTTTCTACGATACTTCCTTCTTCACCTGGCTTGTCTTTATCCAATACTTTGAAAACACGCTGTTCTAAAATATGAGTGATACTATCGGTTGCGGTTACACTAGTTCCGGGAGGCATTTTCAAATACACATAAATAAACTTAGGATCACCGCTGGGGAAGAAGGTTGCTTTATTACCTCTTGCCATCAATAAAACAATAGAAAGTGGAAATAGTAAAAACAAACTCACCACAGCCCATACCGGTCTTTTGCCTTTCAACACCCAACGCAATAATGTTTCATAACGATTCATCAAGCCAGGCAATACTTTTGTTTGAAAACTATGAATGATATCTCTGAAAATATATCTGTTCATTATGGCGAGCAACATCATAAACAATAAGAAGTTGGCAAAACCATGAGACCCTAAAAGATGTAAGATGATACCTGAGATGATAGCTGTCCAGAACCACCATTTTTTAAATAATAATTTTTTCTCTTCTTCAAATTCTTTTCCTTCAGGTTTCATGAAACTAACTGCAAATACTGGGTTGAAGATGAAGGCAACGATTAAAGAAGCAGCTAAAGTTAGGATCAACATTGTAGGCAAGTAAATCATAAACTTACCGATAATGCCTTTCCAGAAAAGCAAAGGGAAGAAAGGAGCCAATGTTGTTGCGGTACCTGCCATCACCGGAATGAAAACCTCTCCTGCAGCTTCTTTGGCGCTTTTTATGATTTTAACTTTTCCGTTGTTGTAGATACGATGGGTGTTTTCAATAACCACAATGGCATCATCAACAATGATTCCCAAACCAAACAATAACGCAAACAGTACAATGAAATTTAAAGTAACTGTTGTTCCAACAATGCCATCTGCAATCGGCAAGAACATAAAGGCAACGAATACACTCAGCGGTACACTTAATGCTACGAAGAATGCATTGGTAACTCCCATGAAGAACATCAATATCAACAACACCAACACAAACCCAATGATGATCGTATTTACCAAGTCATTGAAAGATGTTTCGGTAGCTACACTTTGATCACCGGTAATCACCACTTTCAAACTTGGTGGCAATTCTTTCGACTCCTTCATTTTGGCAACGATATCTTTTACTTTACCTGCTGCGCTGATTAGATTTTCTCCGGCACGTTTTACAATGTTGATGGTTACTACATTTTTGCCATCCAAACGAGCATAACTTTCTTTTTGTTTGATGGTGTCTTTTAGTTCAGCAATATCTCTTAAATAAACGGTTGCACCTTGTGCGCTACTTCTTACAACAATGTCTTGTAAGTCGAGTACGCTATTGAACTGTCCTTTTACTTTTAGCGTTCTTTTCATATCACCCACTTCAATCAAGCCGCCAGTGATATCGTTATTTTCGCGAGAAATGGCATTTTCAATATCCATGAAACTTACACGTGCTGCTTGCATTTTGTAAGGATCAACATTTACTTGTATTTCTCTTTCCGGAGCACCCACAATTTCAGCTCTGGTAATTTCAGGCAGTTCTTCAAATTTGTCTTGTAACTTATCAGCAAACTGTTTCAATTTTACACCATCATAATCACCACTCACATTTACAAACATGATCGGCATTTCACTGAAAGCGAATTCCTGCACATTAGGTTGTTGGGTAAGATTATTAGGAAGATCGGATTGCGCTTTATCTAATGCATCTTTTACTTTTTGCTTAGCCAATTCAGTTTTTACATCCGTATCAAATTCTACAATGATTAACGAATAATCAGTTTGAGATGTACTGGTAATTTTTTTCACCTTGGCGCCGCTGATACCTTTCAATTGTTTTTCAATCGGTCGCGTAACGAGATTTTCAATGTCTTTGGGAGAGTTGCCCACGTAAACTGTTGTTACACTAATGGTTGGTACAACAATATCCGGAAACTGCTCCTTAGGCATGGTATTGAATTTATACAAACCAAATGCAGAGATGAGCATGGCAATGATGTACACTGCAGTTCTGTTGTCTACAGCCCAGCTGGTTGGTTTAAATTCTTTAAACGTTTCTTTTATTTTTTCTGAAAAATTCATAATTATTTATTTTGGTTTTTAACCATTAAAACAGCAATAAGAAATTAATTAACGGTAGTGGTTACCAGCTGACCTTCATACAAATTTTGATAACCTGATGTAATTAATTGTTCGCCACCTGTAAGTCCTGATTTTATTTCAACGATATCGCCATATACTTCACCTAACACAATTGTTTTTCTGGTGGCAATTACTTTTCCATCAGCCATTTTTTCCATTACATAAACATATTTGTTTTGCTCATCGCTTTGTACCGTATTAACAGGAATAACAACTGCTTTAGCTGCAGTGTAATCTAGTATTTTCATTACTACAGATTGGTTAGGTTTCAACACGCCATCCGCAGGAATTTTTGCTTCTACTATAAAACCACGTTGTGTGTTTTCAATGGTTTGGCCAATTAATGAAATAGTTGAATTAATAGTTTTATTCGCCTCAGGAATTGAAACTACAACTGGAGTGCCTTTGTGAATTTTGGTTAAATAATTTTCAGGAACACTTGAAATCACTTTCAAACTACTTGTGTTTACAATTTTGATTTGACCCATACCGCTAAACAATTCACCTACTTTAATCATCACCGTTTCTGCAATACCATCAACATCACTTCTTACTTCAGCTGTATTTAATTGTTCAGCACCTACTTTCACTTGTTCTTCAGCAGATTTCAACTGGTTTTCTAAAGTAGCCACATTTGTTTTAGCACTGATCAATTGTACTTCTGTTCCAATACCTTTTTCCCATAAATTATTTTGACGTTCGTAAATGTTTTTCGCGTAAGCCAACTGTGTTTTTAGTCCTTCCAATTGTTGTTTTGCAGCTACATATGATTGTTTCATGATCGCGTCATCAAGACGTAATAATAACTGACCTTTTTTTACGGCATCACCTTCCTTTACAAATATTTGTCTTACTTGTCCACCCATACCACGAGGAGTGATGTATGAAATATTTTCTGCGTCTACTCTTCCGCGTAAGTCGATGTAGTGATTGAATTGCTGAATGCCAACTGCAGCAACTGCAATTAATTTAGCTTTAGAATCTGAAGTAACTCCAGAAGCTGCATTTAATTTTTCTTGAAGTGATTTGATTTCAGATTCAGTCTTTGCTTTATCGGCTTCTAGTTTTTCAAGTTTTGCTTTAATGTCGGCAACAGAAGATTCTTCATTCTTTTTAGCATCATTGCAGGAAAAAATCGCTAAGGATATGGTTAGTAAAGCGGTAAGAAAATGTACTTTTTTCATCTTTATAGTTTTAATATGCTGTATAATTATTTGTGGTTATAGATTAAGGTAGTTTGCCAATAGCTTTTAAGAAATCGATTTTTGCAACAATGGCATCATACATGGCGCC
>CANGEZ010000186.1 GCA_947452875.1 Chitinophagaceae bacterium | reverse complement strand
AAGATAAATTATTATTCAGCTTCCTGACCAAGCATAAAGGTAAATTTAGCCGCTCCTTTAAATCCGGTTGTTTGATTAAATCTGTCTAACCCTACACCATAATCAAATCCAAGCAAACCAAACATCGGAAGGAAAAATCTCATACCCACTCCCACAGAACGACGTAATTTGAAAGGATTATAGTCCTTAAAACTATACCAACCATTGGCAGCTTCAAAGAATGTCAAACCATAAATCGTACTGTTGGCATTGGTACTGAAAGGATACCTCAACTCAACAGTATATTTATTAAATATTGAGAAATACTGAGTAGGACTTGCTCCATCAGGATTCACCCTTGGGTCTGAAGTTCTGTAAACTGGATATCCTCTGTGAGAAATAATATCATATCCAAGTAAAGCTTGTGTGTTACTCAAACCGGCATCTCCCACCTGAAAACGTTCAAATGGAGATATTTCAAGATTGGTGTTATACCTGCCAATGAATCCAAATTTAGCAGCAGCCCTCAAGATAAATTGTCTGTTCTTATCCGTTCCCCTTGCATTGCCAATAGGTGTATACCAATCTCCAGAAAAACGCCATTTGTGAAACTCTGGCAACTCAAATTTATTGGCTGTATTGGAATTGATACCGAGCAATGAATAAGGTAACGTAAACTGTCCGCTTAAAGCAAAATTAGAACCACTGGTAGGGAATATCGGGTTAGGACCAGCAGAGTTTCTAATTAACGTCAATTTCAAACTGATGTTTGTTGAATTTCCATTGCTGAATCCACTGAAAATCTGACTGTAATTTTTTAGTTTATACTGCTGAAAATTTACCGCATAAATCAAACTGAAAAAGTCATCAGGCCATTTTAATTGCTTACCTAATGATAAACCAATACCCACCGTTTTTACAAATGAAGTATCACCACAATTTTTACAATAACCTCCGTATGAATTGATTGAATTGGAATATTTGGTATTATAGTAATTCACTGAAAATGAATTTCTCTTTTTACCACCAAACCATGGTTCTGTAAATGAGAAATTATAAGAACGATATGCTCTTCCGTTGGATTGCAATCTCAAACTCAAACGTTGTCCATCTCCGGAAGGAAGCGGATCCCAGGTTGACTTGCTGGTAATATTCTTAAGAGAAAAATTATTAAAGGTCACACCCAAAGTTCCTGTTAATCCGATACCACCACCAAAACCTGCAGAAAGCTCGAGCTGATCTGATGATTTTTCTTCCACTTCCCAGTTGATGTCAACCGTTCCGTTGTCTGAATTAGGAACTATGTTCGGACTGATTTTTTCTGGATTGAAAAAGCCCAATTGAGAAAGCTCTCTTTGTGTACGAATGATATCAGAACGACTAAATTTCTGCCCGGGTACTGTTCTCATTTCTCTAAGAATCACATAATCTTTTGTTTTGTCGTTACCCGATACCGTAATCTTTCCATAAGTCGCTTGCGGACCTTCTGTCAATCTGATTTCAAAATCAATGGTATCGTTGTAAACAGCCGTTTCTGTTGGATCTATGTGAAAGAATAAATAACCATCATCCTGATACAAACTACCAATATCACCGCCTTCAGCAGACATTTGTTTTCCAATTCTTTTGTTTAATAACTCAAGATTGTAAACATCTCCTTTTCGAATGCCTAATAACAATGTCAAAATGGAGTCAGAATATTTTGTATTTCCTTTCCATGAAATGTCACCGAAATAATATTTGTGACCTTCACTTACTTTGATATGAATGTCCATGTTGCCTTTTTTGTTCAGTATCTGCGTGTCTGCAACAATTACGGCATCTCTTAATCCCTGAGCATTGTAATAGTCAATGACTTTGTCTTTATCTTCTGAGTATTTGCTTTCTGTGAATTTTGAAGCACTGAAAAACTTAGGTCTGAAATAAGGATCCAGCAAATTCATGGTCATGGAAGGATAGAACATGCCTTTGTCGTTCAGATAATTTCTAAAACTCAAACCTTTTGATGTATCACCGTAAGGACTTACCGGATGTTCTGGATACAGCGTTAATCTTGCCATTTCCTTAGTGCCTTTCATTTGCTTTTTTAACTTAGCATCTTCTACCTGTTCGTTACCACTGAAGTTTAAGGAATTGATTTTTACTTTAGTGCCTTTGTCTACAATAAAAGTCAGTGATAATCCATTACTCATGCCAACAATCGTATCCTGTTGAACTTGGATGGATACGTTACGAAATCCTTTATCATAGAAAAATTTACGAATGGCTTCTACAGCGCTTAACCTCATGTTTTCAGTAAGTACCCTGTCTTTAGCGAGTCCTACTTTGGCTTCCAAATCGTCCTTCTCTCCTTTTTTAATTCCTATGAATTTGAAATCAATTAATCTAGGTCTTTCTACAATGTTGATTTCGATGAAAATAGTTTGTTCTTCGAGTCGGGTAATGGCAATATCTACATTTGAAACCAGACTTTGTTTCCATAATTTAGAAATGGCTTTACCAAAAACATCAGAGCCTGGTAATTGCACTTTATCGCCAATGGCCATGCCTGAAATCGATATGATTAAATTGGGATCGAATGCTTTTGCACCTGTAACGGTAATGCCTCCGATGGTATATGATTTGGGATATTTAGCCGTAAGGATTTCCTGAACTGCAGGGTTTACAGATAAAGGAATGGTGTCATTTTGAGCCCATAGATTATGAGAAAAAAAACAAACAACTGCTAAAAACAAAAACTTTCTATAAATCCCTTGCATCAATTTTTTTTTACGTGCGGCAAATTAAGCTCAATAATTAAAACTATTTGTTAAATGAAAAGCTGAAGACAATCAAAAATATTGATTATCAGCTTAGTTTCCTTGAATTAATTCTTTTCTTCGATAATATTTTTTTTCAGCTGGTCTCCTGTTTTACCAAATCGTCTTTGTCTTTGCTGAAAATCTATTATGGCTTCGTACAAATTATCCTTTCTGAAATCAGGCCATAATGTTTGTGTGAAATAAAGTTCAGTATAAGCCAGCTGATACAACAAGAAATTACTGATTCTATGTTCACCGCTAGTTCTGATCATGAGTTCTGGATCAGGAATGCCTGCTGTTGAAAGATAATTGCTGTATACTTCTTGGTTGATATCTTCCGGCAGTAATTTACCATTCAAAACATCTTGCGCAATTTTCTGTGTGGTATGGATGATTTCCCATCTGCTGCTGTAGCTGAGTGCCATTACAAGATTCAATCCTGTGTTGGTAGAAGTTTCGCTGATGGCTTCTTGCAATGCCTGTCGTGCATGTTCCGGCATCATATCAGTGGCGCCTATAACGTGAAGTCTGATGTTATTTTTATTCAGCGTTGGCACTTCCTTTCTGATGGTATCAATGAGTAATTCCATCAAACCGGTTACTTCTTCTTGCGGCCTCAGCCAGTTTTCGGTACTGAAAGCATACAGTGTGAGGTAATGAATGCCTAATTCGGCAGCGCCTTCTACTATATTTCTAACGCTTTCTACCCCATGAAGATGACCAAACAATCTATCGTGCCCTTTTTCCTGAGCCCACCGTCCATTACCATCCATGATGATGGCGATGTGTTCTGGAAGTTTATCGAGATTGATGTTGTCTTTTATACTCATGATGAATACTGAAATTTGGCTATTATCGCCGGCGGCAAAAGTAACGAAAAAAACAGATGATATGGGGTTGAAAATGAAATTGTTTGTTTATCCCAAGCCAAGTTATGAATGCCTTGGCAAAGGTTCATCAAATAAAAAAGCCGTCATGTTGATGACGGCTTTACAAATTTTATAAAAGAAGTATTATTAATTAGCAGTTGGACAACGGTAAGAACCGATGTTGAATGAAATACCAATTTCAGCGATTACGTATTGATCTTTTTGTTTGCTCCAGCCGCGTTGGCGACCAGCAGTACCTAATGGAGTTAGTGCTCCACCTCTTTCTACAGATCTGTCTTGTAGTTGACCAGCTTGATTTATAATATATCTGCCAGAATTTGCAGGGTCGGGGTCCCAAAAACCAGTAGCAAGGTTTGGCGTTACTCCATCAGCAAGATATAAACCTAAGTAAGTTCCACTAACATCATCAATATGATCTGTATTGGTGAAACGGTGAGTTATTTCAAAGCTTAGGTTTACATTTTTATTAATACTGTATTTTATCCCTACACCTAATGGAACACAAATTCCCATAGTTTCATAAGTAACACCTTCTGTTTTTATTGTACCGTTATTTAGGTAAACTTTTGTACCATCTTCAGCAGTTGCATATGGATTGAAACTAAAAACACCAAGCCCCAATGTCATATAAGGAGTAAACCCATAATTAATATCATTTGGAATGTATTTAAAGAAATTAAAATCACCTTGTACACCAAATTCAAAAATATTAGTATTAAATTCTAAGCCTCTTGTGTATTGATAAGAATTTTTACTTAATAAATCATCATAACCCAATTGAGCGAATCTCCCTGCCACTCTCAATCCCACATAATTGCCAAATTGTTTTCTGAAAAACAAACCTAAAGCAGGTTTAGGTTTATTCAATCCTGCACGAGTATTTAAATCACCAAAATAATGCGCTGCACCCACAGTGAAACCAAATTCACCTTGTTGGATATAGCCATCTTGAGCTTTTGTGCTGATCGTTAAGAAAGTTAAAATAACCAAAGAAAGAAGAATCCTTTTCACGTTCAAATTATTTTTGTGTTCAAAAAAATGAGTTGTAAAGATAATATAAGCTTAGTGATTTAAAAGCATTTGCATAATAAATCACCAAACATTCTTTAAATAACGTAAAAAATGGATTTATGGTATTGGGGGGAGGTGTTAATTTTTTGAGAGAGAGAAGAGGTTTAAGGGTTTAAGGGTTAGATGCTTGGAGACTAGTTGGAGCTGCTAACGTTTTGAACTTTTTGAAGAGTCTGCTCAAAAAAGTGTGTCAATTTGTAAATTTATGACACATGAAAAAAGAAACAAAAAAACCATTTGATTTTGAATCTTTTGCCAAACAAGCTGCAGAAGGTATTAAGTCCGGCAAACCGATGATTGGTAAGGATGGCATTTTT
>CANGEZ010000185.1 GCA_947452875.1 Chitinophagaceae bacterium | reverse complement strand
TGTAGGTGTATTGGTTATCGGTGGATTGGGTTGCCAGGTAAAAGCAGCATTTGGCCTTTCAGAAACGATAAAACTGAAATAATCGGATGTATCAATCAAGTTACAAGTATTCGGATCACGGGCGATTATGCGTACCTGATAGGTTCCTGGAGTAGGAAATAACTTTACAGGATTTTCAACGTTTGTCGTGGTGCCATCGCTGAATTCCCAAGTGATATCAGAAGTTCCTGAAAGGTTTGTAAATAAAGCATTGTAAGGAACACAACCAACCGGAGGTGTTGACAATTTGGCTTCCACCAAAGGATTCACTTTTAGAATCAGTTTTTTAGTATCAGGTGAATTACAGAAATTATCATCATTTAAATAAAGTGTAACTGTGTAAGTTCCTACTGCGGGGTAATTGTGTGAGCCATTGAAGGATGTTTGTCGTGGGGTGCCGTCACCATAATCCCAGCTAAAACTTTGAGGAGTAAAGCTTCCTCTAGTTGGAGTTGACAAATTATTGAAACTATAACTCAAGCTGGTGCAAGGCAAATCTTTAACCGCTGTAAAATCAAGTGTAGCCAAATTGTCTCCTGCTTTAATTTTAAGATAAAAAGTATCTCTGATATTACAGGTCAATGAATCTTCAGCAATCACTCTTACTGTATAAATTCCTACTGCATTGTAAGTGGCGAAAGTTGAATAATCAGGAGCCGTTGTTGTGTCTTTTTGTCCATTGCCAAAATCCCAGTAATATTTTTTGGCTTTTTGTAAGGTATCTGAAAAATCAACTCTGAAAGGAACACATCCTGCCGTATCATTAATAACTGCGTTTATAGATGACCGTGGGCCAGCAGCAACTCCCGAAAAGTTCATCTCAATTTTAACTGCTGCTTCGTTACAATTTGAGCTACCGTTCAATCTTCTCCAGGCGCCAGTGGAAGTTGGAAAAGTGGCACCTCCATTGCAATTGGCACACATGGCCTGATAAATCGTACCGTTTTCATCAAACCTGCTAGTGCCGCCATCTACATGATCTCCTGTGGTGCCACGAAATTGCCCAAAATTGGAGCCAAATAATATATCAGTGGCATTTTTCTTCAATACAAAAAAGTAAAAATCTTCACCATCAGGCGGATTGGCTCCTGATAAAGAATTCACCAATGGTAGTCCATTTGTGTTGCCATTGGAATAGCCTTTAAACACATTGATACCTCCACCCCAACCCGAAACGTATACATTTTCACAACGATCCACCATAAATCCAATGGGTGAAATATTAGGAGCAAGAGATCCCGTACCAAAAACTGTTGAATAGCTATATCCAGATAAATCTGGTTTTAATTTACTGATAAATTGTGCACTATTTGGGTTGCTGTATGTTGCATTCAAAACTGGCCAAGCTCCGGTTGTAGTACCCATTACATAAGGATATCCAGCTCTGTCGAATTTTAATCCATATACCATATCGATACCTGAAGTCCCTAGATAAGTAGTCTTACTAATTCCACTGCCATCTAATCTTAATTTAACCACAAATCCATCAGTTGAACCACCTTGATAATTTGAATAAATAGCACCGATTTTATTTCCAGGGAGATTATTACTTGTTGTACCTCCTGCGACATATAAATCATTATTAACTGGATTGAATGTGGCTACAAAGCAGGCGTCATCTCCAGAGCCGCCAAAATAACTTCCAAATAGATACGTTGATAAGTTGGAATTGAATTTCAAAATAACACCATCTTGTTGACCACCTCCGAAACCAGCTGTATTCAACGAATTACCGGTAACCGGAAAATCAAGAGATTGCGTACACGACGCTAAAACAATGTTGTTACTATTATCAAGAATAACTTCACTTCTTGCATCATCGCCGTAATTACGTCTAGTTCTATCTGCACCATCAGGTGATTCGTATTTCGATCTGATATTGACGCCATCATTTCCTGTGCCTCCGATTTTAACGGAACCAATTAATGCTGTTCCTGTAGCATTGAATTTTGTGATGACGATATCATTGTTACCACCGGAACCTATAACGGGTATGGTTGTAGGATAATTAACAGAGAAAGAACGTCCTGCCACAATCAAATTTCCTTGCGCATCTACAATCATACTATGCGGCTGTTCATTACCGTTACCTCCAAGATATGTAGCATACAATCTGTCTGTGCCATTGGAATTGAATTTGAATATAGCAATATCATGTCCTTTTAAAACGCCCTCGAATACACCACCATTATATGTTGTTTGATAAGCACCAGGAGAAGTCAGATATCCATTACCAAAAGCAATACCACCGGCATAAAAACTCCCATCTGGTCCGGGTGTTGCTGTATAGCCCCAGTTATCAACTGCACTTCCCGTGAATGAAGAAAAAATGATGGCCGGATCAATAATCATCATTTTCGTTTTATCGTAATTACCTAAATCAAAAGAAACTTTATTATTTTCAACTTGATAATGACAACCAATTTGTATTCTATTTCCTGATGGATCCGGTTGGTAACAATAAGGATATAATTCTTTTACATCACCTGCAGTAGTTTTTATAACAAGTTGATCATTCTCTCTATACACTTTTTCAGGTCCGCGATAGTTCATCACGATTTGGGAAGGATTGGCTCCCGGATAAAGAATGAAATCGTATTTCAAGCGTTCCCCTTCTGTGTAATAACGAATATCGATATTGGGATAAATATTTTTGAACTGAACAGCTTGAAATATTTTACATTCACTTTGCCATTTGGATGGATCATTGCCAATAAAATAATTATTGTACGTTTTGATTTGCTTTTCAGGAAGACATGGAGCGAAATCAGAAGCGCCTTCAAAATCGACATCATAAAAAAAAGAATGTAATGTTAGCTTTTCGTCAAGTGATGTTTTAGAATGATTACGCCCATGCATAGCCGAAGCTATTCTATCCCATTCCTCAGCATTATGCAATAAAACCGAAAATCCTTTTTGTCTTAAGAAAAATGAACCTGAGGTAAAATCGCCTTTGAACTTGACTTGTTCATCCCATTGACCTTTATTCTCTACAAATTCCATTTGGGCTATACTTTGTTGAAAAATAAGCAGTAACATAAAAAATGGAAATATCTTTTGCAACAGATTCAAGATTTTGGTTTGAAGTTAATTCTTATAACAAATATTGTCAATGATTTGTTGACGTATTTTAAGCAATTACGCAATTTTACTCCACCCTGTTTTTCCTCTGATAGATTGGATGTATGACTTTAAAGACTGATGCTCGGGTAAATTCAATTCCAGATCTTTTTCAAGAATTTCTGAAACGGCATTGCGCGCCACTTCCAGCATGGGTTTGTCATCTACAATGTTAGCCAATTTAAACAGCAACGCACCACTTTGTCGTGTACCTTGTATGTCACCAGGACCTCTCAATTCCAAATCTTTTTCTGCAATTTTAAAACCATCATTGGTGCCCACCATAATTTTCAATCTTTCTCTGGCATCATTGGAAAGCTTAGAGCCCGTTAATAAAATACAATAGCTTTTATCTGCGCCTCTTCCTACCCTACCACGGAGCTGGTGTAATTGTGAAAGTCCAAATTTTTCAGCGCTTTCAATCACCATAACAGTTGCATTTGGAACATTAACGCCCACTTCTATTACGGTAGTTCCAACTAATATATGAGTATCTTTCGTGGCAAAACGCTGCATATTCGTTTCCTTTAGATCTGCAGTTTGTTTGCCATGAACCATGCTGATCCAATATCTCGGCTCAGGGAAAAATGATTTGACCTCTTCGTAACCTTTCATCAAATTTTCATAATCGAGCTTGCTGCTTTCTTCGATCAACGGATAAATGATATATGCTTGTCGGCCTAATCCCAATTGCTCTTTAATAAAATCCATTACCTGCGATCTGGTATTTTCAAATCTGTGGGTAGTTGTAATTGGAACACGACCTGGAGGTAATTCATCAATTACACTGTAATCCAAATCGCCATAAACAGTTAATGCCAGTGTTCTGGGAATGGGTGTCGCCGTCATCACCAATACATGAGGAGGAATCAAATTTTTCTTCCAAAGTTTTGCTCTTTGGGCTACGCCAAATTTGTGCTGTTCATCAACCACTGCAAATCCAAGATTTTTAAATACCACATTATCTTCAATAATGGCGTGCGTTCCAATCAAAATATTCACTGTACCATCCTCACATCCTGCGAGTATGGGTTTACGTTGTTTCGCAGTTGAAGAACCAGTTAACAAACTAACCTTAATGTCAATATTTTTTAATTGAGCAGTTATGGTATTGAAATGTTGTTGTGCCAAAATCTCAGTGGGCGCCATCAATACAGCCTGATAGTCGTTATCAACTGCCATCAGCATGGATAACAATGCGACCATTGTTTTTCCACTACCGACATCTCCTTGCAATAGTCTGTTCATTTGTTTGCCGCTGCCTGTATCTTTTCTAATTTCTCTGATGACATTTTTTTGCGCATTGGTTAACGTGAATGGCAATTCATGTTCATAAAACTGATTGAACAAAGGACCAATCTTTTCAAACAACAAACCTTTACTTTGTTTATGGCGACTGATTCTTACCAGTTGTATGGCAAATTGCGCAAAGAAAAATTCTTCAAATTTGAGTCTTCTCACCGCCTGTTGATAGTGGCTTTCGCTGGTCGGCATATGAATTTGACGAAAGGCGTCAAACCTATTCATCAACCTAAATTGTTCTAGTAAATGAACAGGAAGATTTTCAGGCAAATCTTTTTCATTAATTTTTTTGAAAAGTTCCTGGGTAAATTTTCCGATTGCTTTTGCCGTAAGCCCTTTTGCTTTTAATTTTTCTGTTGTAGGATAAATAGGCTCTAAAAAAGCTTTGCCTTCTGCATTTTGTGGTGTATATATTTCCACTTCAGGATGCGACAACTGTGGTTTGCCCATGAAAAAACTGAGCTTACCAAACACCAGATAAGCATTGCCAACTTGCAACATTTTTTCCATCCAGGAAATCCCCTGAAACCAAACCATTTCTAAAATACCGGTATTGTCTTGTAAATAAGCCACCAATCTTCTGGATCGACGTTCTCCGATGATTTGAATGTCTACGAGTTTTCCGGCC
>CANGEZ010000184.1 GCA_947452875.1 Chitinophagaceae bacterium | reverse complement strand
GTGCTAATTTACAGGGTGTCATATCTTCTTCAGGCTGCAGCACTGTTTCTTCATATGGGTTTGAATATAGTACTACGCCTGGTTTTACTCCTGGTACTGGCATTCGTGTTGCTGCTTCAAATTTAAATGGTAATGCATTCAGTCTTTCTTTAAATGGACTTTCACCATCTACTGTTTATTATTATTGTGCTTATGCAATTAACAATGGAGGTACTGGTTATGGTTTGATTAATAATTTTCTTACCACTGCAGTACCTACAAAATTGATTATTACAGAAGTACTTCCCAATTCTCCATTTGCTTTGGCTCCATTTTCTATTACAGTAACTGCTGTTGACAATCTTGTGGCCATGAATCCAATAAACGTGACAGAAAACACGGCTTTTTCAATCTCATTGGTTACAGGCTCATACGTACTCAATATTCCTAACTCACAGTCGGGCTTAATCGCAGCAGGAACAAACAGTGTAACGATAACAGGTAATTTTTATAGTCATGATCAAAATGATATAGGAATCCAGGCTTCAGCAACTTCAGGAATGTTACTTGATGTAAGTCCAATTTATTATTTTGATGTGTTGCCTTATAGCGGAGCAGGTGATTTTATATGGTCTTCAAACGGAAGTAATATTTGGTTGGAAGGTGATAACTGGCAAATAGGCCTACCACCTGGGGCATCATTACAAACCAATAATCATATAGCTCATTTTACATCATTGGCAAGATTAGATACTACAATTATTGGAGGATGCGGAATTGATATGCATGCAGTAGGTCAAGATTTTCATGTAGGCGCAATCGTTTTTGAAAATTCTTATACAGCTAATCATGTCAACGGAATCGTTACTATTGGGAATAGTTCAACACAGGTTAATGGGGTTTTAAATATTGATGGGGTTGCAGTAAATAATCTTGGAGGCATTTCAGGTAATAATTATGATGACGTATTGATTGCTAATTATATGAATGGCAGTCAAACAAAAACTTTGGCAATAAATAATAATACAGGAGCAGGTATAGAAAGCATGGAACTAAATTTATCGGATACTGGAAATATAATTGCCCCATTGGGAAATGAAATTGATATTAATGTCAGAATTACAGGATCTCAACCACTGACCTTTACCGGCGGAGGAACTTTTAAGTTAACACCTTCAGGCGTAAGCGCTACTAATTTATTTGCTGGCAAAGTTATCATTGCAGATGGAATTGTGATTGCAGGCAATCAAGGCGCTTTTAATAGTTTAAATCCAAGTGATTTTATTTTAGGAAGCTTGCCATCTAATAGGGGAGAACTTAATTGCAATGGAAAAAATATTACTATTGGTTCTTTATCAACTAACGGAAATGCTGGAATGCTTAATAAGATTCATAATGGTACGAGTAATGCAACATTAACAATAAACTCCTCTAACAATACTATTTTTTCTGGTACAATAATAGATGGTACATCCGGTCGATTGTCATTAATAAAAAATGGTGTCGGTATGATTGAATTGGATGAATCAAATAATTATACAGGTTCAACTACAATTAATAATGGTGTTATAAAACTGAATAAGTTCGGTGGTAATACCATAAATGAAAATAGCGTCGTTGTTTTGAATGGAGGAGAATTGCAAATCAGTTCTAACCAAACCATAAAAAATATTACACTTAACGGAGGTATTCTGAAAATCGACAATGGCGTAATGCTTACCATAACAGGAAATTATAATGTTGGTGCATTTAGTACGACTACCTTAATAAATAATGGAACGATAAAAATCAATTGCAATTCTTTGCAGTCTTTCCCTGGCTCAACCGTTACCGTTAGTTACATGAATAACTTAATTGCCAATTGTACACCAGGAATTCAATTGGATAATGATTTAAACGTAGAAGGTATTTTAGAATTGGCAACAGGAACATTTACAGTAGGCAATCATTTGTTAACCATAAATAATCCAATTGCCGGAAATGGAATACTATATGCCGGAAATACTTCCTCATTAAAAATTTCAGGAATAGCCCCGAATATCATTATTCCAACCAATATCATACAATTAAAAAATCTAACAGTAAATAATACACAAGGGACAGTATTGCAAGGAAATTTAAATATTGCCACACAATTATTGATTGAAGCTGGACTTGTAATTGTTGGCAATAACATTACATTAAACGGTTTGGGTAATTTGGTGATGTCTGGTGGAGAATTGAGGTTATTAAAGAACGGAGTTACTTTGCCTGAATTGACTGGAACTTATACATTGAATGGAGGGGCTGTTGTATTTGCAGGAGATGGAATTGGAAATAACGCACAAACGATAAAAGCCATTAATTACTATGATCTTGTTTCACTTTCAGGTGGCGGCAGAGTATTAAGTACTTCAGGAACGATTGGAATTGGCAATCAATTTATTCCTGCTGATAATCATTATGAAACAATAGGGAGTATTATTGATTTTTTCAAACCAGGAAATCAAGATGTGCCTGCTTTCAATTATTATCATTTAAAACTTTCAGGTGGGTTTGGGAATGTTAAATCGCTTACTGGTAACATTAGTATATACAATCGGCTGACTTTATTATCAGATACTCGAATGGCACTAAGTGATTTTGATGCTTCGTTATTATCTGACTCAGTCATGACAGCTTCGGTTAGTTACATTACTACTTCAAACAGTTTTTTATACAACGGTTCAGGAAGATTTATAGTATTCAGATATATTCCTGTGGGTGTTACGCATCCCAAATCATGGCAGTTCCTTGCCGTTCCTGATTTCGGCGGCACTTTGAAATCATGCTGGCAGGAAGGAAATAATGTTTTAGAAAATAGTTCTCCAAATTTTGGCACTACAATTAGTGGAGGTATGTCTGGAGCGGTTTCCAGAGGATTTGATTTCTATTCACCAGCGGGATCTTCCATTAAATATTATAATTCAAATAGCAATAATTGGATTGGCATTGATGATGGGGTTATGAATACTGAAACTTATCCAATAGCTAACAGTAATGGATACATGGTTTTTGTAAGAGGCGACCGAAGTGTGCAATCTTATAATGCATCAGCGGTTCCCACCACTTTAAGAACCAGAGGAAAATTATATTCAAGAGGCACAGATGCACCTGTTTCAATTAATGTACCAGTAAACCAACTTCAATCTGTTGGCAATCCTTATGCATCAGCAATTAATTTTACGTCATTATTATCAACATCAACTTCTATTGATAGTAAATTTTATGTTTGGGATCCTTTATTGCCAGGGTCTTATGGATTTGGAGGTTTTCAAACCATAAGCAGTCTGAATGCTTATCGACCTATTCCAGGAGGTACTATAAATTATAATGCTAACACCTCATACACCAGCATTCAGTCAGGTCAGGCATTTTTCGTCTATTCAACACCGGGAGGTGTGGTTAATTTTTCGGAATCAAATAAAATTACGGGAAGTGCTTTTCCATTCAGACAATTAAATACGGCTATTTCTCCATTGATTAGAACTGAATTATTTAACACCAATAATAATCTTACTGATGGGAATGTTGTACTTTTTTCTGATGAGTTCTCAGATACATTTGATGCAAATGATGCGATCAAAATAAATAATTTTAGTGAACTTTTAGCAGTTTCTAATCATGAAAAAAAATTGGCTCTAGACACTAGAAAGCCTGTGTTGGTAAATGATACCATTTTCTACAAAATCAATCAATTAAAACAGCAGCAATATCATCTTCATTTCTCATCAGAACAATTCGATATGTACAACCGAGAAATATTCTTGAAAGATAATTATCTGCATTTAGATACTCCAATCGATTTGAATGGAACTGATTATTACTTTACGGTTTCAAATGATTCTGCATCATTTGCAGAAGACAGGTTTTATCTATTTTTTAAAACGATTTCAGTATTGCCAATAAGTGAATTTAAACTCAATGGCGTTAGTCATGAAAATTATGTTTCACTGAATTTACATGTGATTAATGAAATGAACGTTGAGAAATATAAACTACAAAAAAGTAATGATGGTATTCATTTTTCAACTATTGAATATTTCTCAAACGTTACCAATAATGGATCTAATGTTACATATCCTTTTTTCGACTTCATTCAAGATGAATTAGTTTTTTACAGGATAGAAATATTGACGACAAATGGGATGTCATCATGGAGCAACACAATAAAGTTTGTTGGAAAAAAAGAAGGACCTACTATTCGTATTAATCCCAATCCAATCACATCAAATCAAATTCACTTAATGATTTCTGGTGTAACTGAAGGAAAGTATACAGCTTGTATTTACAATCTGAATGGTCAAAAGTTAGCATCTTTTGCTGTTGATATAAAGCAAGGAATGACTTCTAAAGTATTGAAAATCAACAGTTCAATGCCGAAAGGTTATTATTATTTAGATTTCTTAGATATGAAACTCTTTTTTTCAAAAGAATAAATACTTTTAAAATACGTTATCTCAATGATGAATAAGGGTTAATTCGTCTTTTTTTACTAAAAAAATGGTAATTTTAATTCCCAATCAAATCATCCTTTAATAGGAAGTGTTGATTTTGTATTCATTACAAACAAAGA
Source organism: Chitinophagaceae bacterium (assembly GCA_947452875.1). Taxonomy (GTDB): domain Bacteria; phylum Bacteroidota; class Bacteroidia; order Chitinophagales; family Chitinophagaceae; genus Ferruginibacter. The sequence continues at coordinate 517 of CANGEZ010000184.1, read as the reverse complement.
AAAGCTTAACTCATTTGAGGACCAGTAAAAACATAAATTTTTTATGTGTCTTTAGGATTATACCTAAGAGATATACTATTTTAATATCAGCTATTTTCTTTTCATTTTTTTTATCTTCAATTGCTTTTGCACAAGGTCCAAATATTGTATACACACCATTATCAAATACTTGTGTTGAAGGGGCAAGAACAATTTCTGCAACTATTACAGACCCTGATGGTGTTCCAACTTCAGGTGCAGGATTACCAGTGTTATATTGGAAATTAAATTTGAATGCTTACACACCTGTAACCGGAGTGTACAATACTGCTACTTCTCAATATGATTTTAATTTTGCAGCTGGAGCATTTGCAGGGTCTGTGATTTATTACTATATCGTTGCACAAGATAATACTGGTTTGTCCACTAATGTAAGTTGCAATCCATCAGCTGGGGCTACCGGTTTTTCAGTCAACCCACCGGCAGTTGCAACTGTTCCTACAGCACCAAATTATTTTCAGGTACAACCAACACTTTC
>CANGEZ010000183.1 GCA_947452875.1 Chitinophagaceae bacterium | reverse complement strand
TAAGAGTCATTCAGGGAAATCGGTTGTAATTATAATCTGATTTTTAGAATACTCAAAATTGGGCTATTCATTTTTTACCATAAATTTTCTTTCAACTTAAAAACATAACATGAAAACTAAAAACATCTTCGCCATTTTAAAATCAATTTTATTTTGTTCAGCATTATTATTCTGTTCAATTGCAAACGCACAATATAGCAGTAAAAACAAAAGAATGATATCAGATTCCAGAACTGCTATCAATGCTTTTAATAAAACAGATGCAGACATGAAAAAACTATTCGACAATTCCTATGCTTATGTTGTATTTCCAAATGTAGGAAAGGGTGGATTGGGTGTTGGAGGTGCTTTTGGAAATGGAATTGTATATCAAAAAAAGACAGCTATTGGAACTGCAAAATTATCTCAAGTAAGTATTGGATTCCAGGCCGGTGGACAAGGTTACAGAGAAGTTATTTTCTTTGAAAACAAATCGAATTTTGATGATTTCAAAGAAAACAAATTAAAAATATCAGCTCAAGTTTCTGCTGTCATTGCTGCTTCAGGAGCATCAGCAAATGCAAGTTATGCTAATGGCATTTTAATATTTGTACAAGTCAAAGGCGGGCTTATGTATGAAATTTCGGTTGGCGGACAAACATTTAACTACGAATCATTTTAATAATTTCATTGCTTATTTTTTTTAAAAAGACAATTCGAAAGGATTGTCTTTTTTGTTTCATAGTAATGAGTATGGAAGAAAAAACATAATTACGATTAATAATTCAATTCCATTGGAATCGTATCCCAAGCAACAACGGTTCTATTCAGATCCTGTATTTGTTCATTATTTTTATTGAATCGAATTGAATTCGAGAAATCAGGATTGCCTACTAATTTCAAATATACTGTAGTGTCTTTATAAAAATTATTCAGATTAATATTATTCTGTGCTGATAGATTTATAAAGTATGGGGTGTCAATTGGAGGGATGTTTGTAATGGTAACTTTTGCAAATGCACTACGATGACATTTCAAATCTTTAATAAAAGTACCTATAGTTTGTATCGTATGATTTTGTGGACTTGTAAAATCAGAAATGACGTGTAATTCATCAGTTGGTAAAGCAACAACTTCAAACTCATACTCACCATTTGCTGTAAAAGTAAATGAGTAATCGCCAAAAACATCAGTTGTATCAGCAATCGCAGTTTCTGTTCTTACTGCAGTAGTTCCGCCCAATCCATTAGGTTCTAACTCCACTTTTATCAATTGCACAATTGAATGTTGAATCGGCAAATTGGAAACTATATCTGTAATTTTTCCACTAACAGTAACTTGGCCATAAATCAACTCATGCTTTTTCTTACATGCTGAAATGGATAAAATAAAGAAAAGTACAAATAGATACTTCATTATGGCAAGGTATTAAAAAAAACTAATTTACTTCGGATTTCAAAATTATCGAAACAAACTTAACTTAGACATTTACTTGAAATTATTGCCGATGAAAAATTTAATTCTAGATATCACCAAATCTTTAATGTCAGTTGCCGATGCGCAAAAAGCCATATCTATGCAACGATTTTTCAAAACTGGAAAAGGCGAATATGGTGAAGGTGATATTTTTATTGGTGTAAGCGTACCTCAGCAACGAGCCATTGCCAAACAATTTCAAAATGAATGCAGTAAAAAAGATGTCATCGCATTACTCGACTCTCCCATACATGAAGAAAGATTAACCGGCGTATTCATTCTTGTAGATAAATTTAAAAAATCAATCAAATCAAATCAAGAACAAGAATGGGTGGATTTATACATTGAGAAAGCAGACAAGATGAACAACTGGGATCTTGTAGATTCAAGCGCTCATCATATTTTGGGCAAATGGCTTGAAAAAAGAGATCGAAAAATATTATATGAATTTTCAAAATCAACTTCTCTTTGGAAAAACAGAATTGCATTGGTTAGCACTTTGCATTTCATCAGAAAATATGATTTTGAAGATGCTTTACGACTTTGTGAACTTGCGCTTCCTCATCAACACGAATTGATTCATAAAGCTTCTGGCTGGATGCTAAAGGAAATGTATGAAAGAGATCCAAATCCCACTTGTAAATTTATTGATACATTCAAACAAAAGATGCCCAGAACCATGCTGCGTTATGCTATTGAAAAAATGCCGGAATCACAGCGCAAGTCTTACTTACAGAAATAAAAAAAGGGCAGAAAGTATCAGTTTCCGCCCTCATTCAATTCTTTGCAGTGTTATTGTCTTTTACAACTTTTATTCTGCAATAATCTGGTTATTCCAAATATGTCCTGATTAATTGGCAATTTTTATTTTGCTTTCTTGAAATCAGTTTATTGTTGTTGAAACAAATATATCTGACCCGTTAACTAACCGACTGTATTGAAATGAACTGATGTAAAAATACATTCAACAACTGCGATTAATAATGACTAATTGAACTCTATTGGATGAGTATCATCAGTTATTCTTCTTCTTTGACTTTTCCTTTTTTATCTTTTTTATTTCCGTGTCTGCCGCTGCCATCTCCGGTATCAAGAATTCCATTTTGAGGAGCTAAGTCATCAAGAACCGATTTTAATTTTTTGTAAGCTTCTTCAGATGCAGCTGATTTGTTTTGTTCTGTAATCAAAATCTCATCAAATGGTGCATTCTTCATATCAAACAACTCATTGTTGTTGTTCAGTTTCCAATCTTGATTTCTTACATACCATTTGTTGCCAAGCTCACAGAAAATCCAATCTCTTTCCAATGTATTTTTACCAAATAAATTATAAGCGAAACTCTTTCCGTCAATTTTGCCTGATGGCAATTTGGCTCCGGTGAGTTCTGCAACAGTTGGTAAAATATCACTGGCATCGATTAATTGATTTGATATAACACCTGCAGGTACTTTGCCTGGCCAATTGGCGATCATAGGAACCAATCCTCCACATTCTTTCATCTCTCCTTTTTTTCCTGACAATATTTTTCCATTAATGGTTGAATTGGTATACCATTGACTCGCCGTACCGTTATCACCCATAAAGAAAATAAGTGTATTCTCTCTTAATTTGAGGCTATCCAATACCGTTAGTAACTCTCCAACCAATTTATCCATATAGGTTACATTGTCAGCATATAAATCTTTACTATCGGGTTTGCTATCAGGAGTTGAAACGATGGTACCATGTACATGCGACATAGGATAATAAGCGAAGAAGGGTTTGTTTTTATTTTTGGATAAGAACTCAATTAAATGATCGTGCATCAAATCAGGCATGTATTCTGCATCAGTCATTACCTTATCTTCCCCATTTACAGTGTAATGATTGATTTTTTCTGGAGAATTTTTATACACACCACTTCCTTTGAATCGCAAATAATCATCGAAACCAAACTCACCGGGGCCTAAAGGCAATTGTCCCCATTTGCCTACACAAGTGGAAACATAACCTGCTGGAGTCAGGATTTGAGGAATCATTTTTTCAGTTTCTTGTTTCATCAAAGTCGTAGCATCTTGGTTTGTAGCACCTGTTCTAAAAGCGTAACGACCTGTCATAATCAAAGCTCGTGATGGTCCGCATAAAGGAGCCGTAAACATATGATTAAAACGTATGCCCTCTTTTGCCAGCTTATCAATATTAGGTGTACTGTAATTATCGGCACCGTAACAACTTACATTCCCTATACCTAAATCATCAGCAAGAATAAAAATGATGTTTGGTTTTTGGGTCAGACCCAAAGATTCATTTCTATGCGTTGCTTTTCTTTTTTGAGCAGTAGCAGAATTTGAAACCAATAGAAACAATGCTGCAACAACAATACAAATTCTTTTCATTTTTATTTTTGAATTTTTACTTTTGAATTTTTACTTTTTACTTTTAAATTAATCTCCACCCTTCTGCCAATTCGTAGTATCTCCTTTAAGTCGAGTTAAGGCTTTCCATTCAGTTTCAATTCCTTTATCTCCTTGCTCATTCATCCATATTTTCAAATCAGTGAACAATTTTTCTTTTGTTTTGGCAAATGATTTATCCTCAGCCAAATTTTTCAATTCATACGGGTCTTTCTTTACATCATACAATTCAAACTCTGGTCTGTTTCTATACAATTTTGCATGTTCATATTCATCTTTAGTAACATTGCTTTCTACGAGCCATGATTCGTATAATTTATTCCCGTGTTTGGATCCGGAGGAAAGAAACTCTTCTTTGTAATTGATATTCCAAATCAGTTTGTAATTGTGATCTTGAATCGAACGAACGGGATAACATTCTGAGCCATTAGAAATACCTCTTGTTGTATGAACGCCGAAAACATAATTTCTGATTTCAACATCTTTGCCTTTCAATGTGGCCAAAAAGCTTTTACCATCTATAGCCATGGTTTGATCTTTATCACCTCTTAATGATTTTGGATCGCCTCCAGCTGCTTCATATAAAGTTGGCAATACATCAATATATTGAGCCAATATGCCTGTTCTGGTTCCGGGCTTGATCACCTTAGGCCATTTGGCTATGAATGCAGATTTTAATCCCATATTGTAACAAGTCCATTTACCAAAAGGCAATGAAGAACCATGCTCACTGGCAAATATGAAAAGTGTATTGTCTTTGTTATTGTTTTTTTCAACGAAATTCATGCAATCTCCAACTAGACTGTCGGCGTATGTAATCTCCGCATAATAACGAACCAATGATTGTCTGGTTTCTTTGGTATCAACAAGAAATGTTGGTACTGTCAATTTCTTTGCGTTGTATTGATCGGGATTTCCACGATTCCATGGAGAGTGAGGTTGATTTGTAGCAACTATAAGTAAATATGGTTTTGATTTGTCTTTATTCATAAATGCTTCTGCGTCGGCCAAGTTGATGTCTTGCCCTTCTCCATTATCACTGTTTCTACCTCCTAAGTATTCGAAAGGAAAATTAGCCAATGGAGCATAATGTTGTTTACCAATTAATCCTACTCGATAACCTAATTTAGTAAAATCCTGAACAATGCTGATGATGTTATCATACACCTGAGCATGATTAGGATAAGATCCATTTTTTACCGGAAATAACCCTGTATATAAACTTTGGCGAGTTGGTCCGCACATCGCAGTAGCATTGT
>CANGEZ010000182.1 GCA_947452875.1 Chitinophagaceae bacterium | reverse complement strand
TGAGTTCTGAACATGTTATTAAGTAAAAATTAAAAAGTAAAAAATTTTAAAGAATGCAAATATAAGTCAAACAAAAACCTTGAAGAAAGAATGTGCAATTACATTGTTTCCAACTCGTCTTTATGTTTAGGTTTCCAGATGAGATAATAAAAAGCCAATAGTAAAATTCCAATGGTAAAAGGAATGAGGGCCAGATGTTTATAGGTATAGTCGTTAAACAATGGTTTGGTGTCAAAACCAAGAAATTCGCTAATCATCCAGTAACTGTTGGCACTAATCCAAACGGTGATAGCAAGGTTATGACAAAGCTCACTCATGAAATGCCTTGTTCTCCAGGCAATAACTATTGAGATAATCATTGTTGGAATAATCATTGCAATGCCCAATGGCTTCCAAAACATGCACCAAGCAATGTCTTTAAACAGCCAAAAAACGATATGGAGGTTTTCCATTTTTCTGTACTGGAGGGGGATTTTATAAACTGAATCATTTTTCATATTGGTGTATTTATAAAAATGAGTTGTCCTTAAATTAGTTTACAAGTTTTAAATAAGTCTCGGTTGTATTAAGCAGTCGAGTTTTTGTAAAAATAAGCAAATAGGTTTTTTATTATTGCGATATTGCAATATTGCAATATCGCAATAATACGTCCACACACCCGACATAGCCAAATATTCTTACTAATATTTATTCAGTACCACTAAATTTTCTTCAAGTCTATTTTTTGACATAAAAAAATCCGGTCATAAAACCGGATTCATTTAATATGTAAAGTAGATTACTTTTTCAATGCTTCAGCCATTGTTTTACCAATATCAGCTGGACTTGCTACCACATGAATACCACATTCTCCCATGATTTTCATTTTAGCAGCAGCAGTATCATCTGCGCCACCAACAATAGCACCTGCGTGGCCCATTCTTCTTCCCGGAGGCGCTGTTTGTCCGGCTATGAAACCTACTACAGGCTTTTTATTTCCGGTAGATTTAATATAATGAGCAGCTTCAGCTTCCATGCCTCCGCCGATTTCACCAATCATTACGATGGCATCAGTTTCGTCGTCGTTCATTAAAAGTTCAACAGCTTCTTTAGTTGTTGTTCCGATGATAGGATCTCCGCCAATTCCGATGGCAGTAGAGATACCCAAACCCGCTTTCGCTACCTGATCAGCCGCTTCATAGGTTAATGTGCCTGATTTTGAAACGATTCCTATACGACCTTTTTTGAAGATAAAGCCTGGCATGATACCCACTTTACATTCCTCTGCTGTGATAACACCAGGGCAGTTCGGTCCAATTAATCTTGTATTTGTACTTTTTAAATAGCTTTTTACATTCACCATATCTTGAACAGGAATCCCTTCTGTAATACACACTACCAAAGCGATTCCCGCTTCAGCAGCTTCCATAATGGCATCTGCAGCAAAAGCAGGTGGCACAAATATGATACTTACATTGGCTCCGGCCGTTTTAATTGCGTCAGCAACTGTATTAAAAACAGGTTTGTCTAAGTGAGTTGAACCTCCTTTACCCGGAGTTACACCACCCACAACATTGGTTCCGTATTCTATCATCTGTGTAGCATGAAATGTACCTTCTGTACCTGTAAATCCCTGAACGATTACTTTAGAGTTTTTGTTGACTAAAACTGACATTTGTTTGAAATAGCTGTTAGTTGTGAATAAAATTTGCGCAAAGATAAGGGAATGATTGATTTGACGATGTGTCAATTTGATGATTTGAAAATTGGACTATAGCGCATCATCCCATTATCAAATCAACGAATTGTCAAATTACCAAATTGGCTTATTTCTTCGCTTCCATCATCCTATGCAACTTGGCATCCTGTAAAAATTCAGAAGCGAAAATGAATTGATTGAGATTTTTATTTTCAGAGAAAATAATGTCTTTACTATTGCCGGTCCATTCTTTTTTGCCATCTTTCAAATACAAAATATTGTCTCCGATTTCCATCACACTGTTCATATCGTGGGTATTGATAATCGTTGTCATTTTATAATCCCTCGTGATGTCTGAAATCAATTTATCAATCAGCATCGATGTTTGTGGATCTAGTCCTGAATTGGGTTCATCACAAAACAAAAACTTAGGATTTAAAACAATGGCTCTGGCAATGCCCACTCTTTTTTTCATACCGCCACTGAGCTCGGCAGGAAATTTCTTATTGCTGCCGATTAAGTTTACTCTTTCTAACACTTCATTTACTCGTTTCAATTTTTCCTGCTGTTTGTCCTTCGTAAACATGTCGAGAGGAAATTTGATATTATCTTCTACAGTCATGCTGTCAAATAAGGCAGAGCCCTGAAACAACATCCCTATTTGTTGACGAAGTAATTTTCTATCATCTTCACTCATTTGTGTGAAACTGGTGCCGTCGTAAATGATTTCTCCTGCATCTGGCTCAAACAGACCAACAAGACATTTTTGAAGAACCGTTTTTCCGCTTCCACTGGTGCCAATGATTAAGTTTGTTTTGCCGGTTTCCATTTTGTGGCTCACGTCATTTAATACCAGTTTGTCTCCAAATTTTTTGACAATATTTTTGAATTCAATCATATTTTTTCGAGCCCATTTTAAAAAAATAATTACAATAACAGCTGTGCTAAGATATAATCAGCCACCAATATTAATACGCAACTTACCACAACAGATTTCGTGCTGCTTCTTCCGATTTCCAAAGAACCGCCACTGACATTATAGCCAAAATATGCGGGAACAGAGCTGATGATAAAAGCGAAAGTGTAAGCTTTCATCATGGCAAAAAATACGTTGTAAGGCAAGAATAATTCTATTAGTCCTCTGTCGTAAGTCTCTGCAGAAACAACACCTGAAGCTACTGCTGTAATTCTTCCTCCGGCAATACCTAATACCATTGATAGAATAACCAACATAGGGATCATAACAATGGCTGCAACAATTTTGGGCATTACGAGATATGTCTTAGAGTTGATTCCCATAATTTCAAGCGCATCGATTTGCTCACTTACTCTCATGTTTCCTAATTCACTGGCAATCTTGCTGCCGATAACACCCGCTAATACAATACAAATTAGTGTTGGCGCAAATTCAAGAATTACTGTATCTCTTACAATTTGAGGAATTATTGTTTTTGAAATCAGTGGATTCACTATTTGGTATACGGCTTGTAAAGCACTTACGGCACCCATGAAAAAAGAAATGATAACAACAATTCCTAAGCTGCCGACTCCAATTTCGGAGCATTGGTGCATGAACTCTTTCCAATATAATTTGGGGTTTTCAGGTTTGCTGAACATGCCTTTCAGCATGAGCAGGTATTTGCCGATATGTGTGAAAAGATTCATTATATGATTATGTAAGTAACTTTTGGATTTACACTATTGGTTTAGGCTTACGTTTCCACCATTTGCTTTTCTTTACTTCTTCATGTATGCTGGATTTATTTTTGGATTGTGCATCCACAACAGCAATAACCACCATGTTATAAATAGAACGTATCGAACTGCCCAATTGTAATACGTGAACAGGTTTTTTCAATCCCAAAAGAATGGGTCCAATGCTATCGGCGCCACCAATTTCCTGCAATAAATTATGAGCGATGTTGCCAGCTGCTAAATTTGGAAAAATAAGTACGTTTACTTCGCCATTCACCAATTCGGTAAATGGATAGTTTTCTTTCAAAATTTCTTTATTGAAAGCTAGCATGCCTTGAATTTCTCCATCGCAAATTAAAGTAGGGTTTTTCGCCTTTACTATTTCTCTGGCCTTTCTAACCATGTTGGCCTCATTAGAATTGCTACTGCCGAAATTGGAGTAAGACAACATCGCAATTTTAGGAACGATATTAAAATGACGAACTTCTTTCGCAACCAACAAAGTGATTTCTGCCAGCTCTTCAGCAGTCGGGTTGAAATTTACAGTAGTATCTGCCAAAAACATAGGCCCTCTTTTTGTGAAGAGAAGGTACATGCCCGCTAATTTTTTCACGCCATCTTCCATACCAATAATTTGAATGGCAGGCCTGATGGTATCAGGATAATTTCTACTCAGGCCACTGATCATACAGTCTGCTTCACCAGTTTCCACCATCATACAACCGAAGTGGTTTCGGTCTTTCATAGCTTTTAGCGCTTCATAGTTGTTGATGCCTTTTCTATGTCTTTTTTCAAAGAAAATATCACCGAATTTTTTTCTCAGTTCTTCATGTTCATCATCTTTCGGGTTGATGATGGGCATGTCGTCGATATCAATTGAATTCTGTATGGCTATTTCTCGTATCTTTTTTTCATCACCTAACAGTATCGGATAGCCGATACCTTCATCCAATACCTGTTGAGCGGCTTTAAGTATTTTGATGTTCTCTGCATCTGCAAACACAATTCTTTTAGGATTGCTTTTGGCTTTGTTGCTGAGAATTCTGCTGAGCTGGTTGTCTAATCCCAATCTTTTGTTCAATTCAATTTCATACGCATCCCAATTGGTGATATTGATTCTAGCCACACCACTTTCCATGGCAGCTTTTGCAACAGCAGGAGCCACAGTTGCTAATAATCTAGGGTCAAATGGTTTTGGAATAATATAAGTAGGGCCAAATGAAATTGTCTTCTCGTTATAGGCGAGATTTACAATATCTGGTACAGGAGTTTTGGCCATTTCTGCCAAAGCCTTTACTGCAGCAAGTTTCATCGCCTCATTGATTTGCTTGGCTCTCACATCCAATGCACCACGGAAAATGTAAGGGAATCCTAATACATTATTTACCTGATTTGGATAATCACTTCTTCCTGTGGCCATGATAACATCTTTTCTTGCACTCATAGCAAGGTCGTAAGTGATTTCAGGATCTGGATTAGCCATGGCAAAAACAATAGGATGTTTTGCCATTGATTTTATCATCTCGGGAGTAACAACATTACCCACACTCAAGCCTAAAAAAACATCCGCATCTTTAAATGCTTTTGCAAGATCAAAGTCTTTGTATTTAGCGCTTACGCAAAACTTTTTCTTATGCTCTGTAATGTCTTTCCTTCCTTCATATAAAATACCTTCTTTATCAAAAACCATGAAGTTGGCAGGTTTTGCGCCCAAGGATTCGTATAGTTCTATACAAGCCATGGCAGCAGCTCCGGCACCATTTACGACGAATTTTACTTTGTC
>CANGEZ010000181.1 GCA_947452875.1 Chitinophagaceae bacterium | reverse complement strand
TAATTCTATAGATTCATATTAGATGTATTTACTCTCACGAGGAACATTTTCGATATTCAATCAAGGAACTATGCAGGCCTATATTTTAGAATTTATAAAAGAGTAAAAAATGACACCGCGAATTGAAACCTTAAACGAAAAGAAATTAGTTGGGAAGCGTATGACCATGAGTTATGCTGATTACAGAATTGGTCACCTTTGGGGAAGTTTCATGCCAAGACGAAAAGAAATAACCAATAACGTTGATAATGATTTGATTTCATTGGTTGTTTACAAGCCAACGCATTTTGCAGACTTCAAACCAACCAACGAATTTGAAAGATGGGCAACTGTGGAAGTAACAAGTTTCGATAATGTACCCAATGAAATGGAAACGTATACTTTGCCAACCGGGCTTTATGCTGTTTTTCTTTACAAAGGAACAACCACCGATATCTCCAGTTTTTATCAAAATATTTTTACAGTTTGGATACCCAATTCGGCATATACATTAGATGACAGGGCGCATTTTGAAGTATTAGGAGAAAAATACAAGAACAATGATCCTTCATCAGAAGAGGAAATTTGGATTCCGATAAAAGCAAAATAAAGGACGCTCCTTTTAATTAAAATTTTCGAAGTAATGAATAAGGCATTATTTTAAGCAGCCATCCAATAATGCGCCAACGTTTTGTGATGTAAACAACTTTTCTTTTTCTTTTTATCGCAGTAAATATTTGTTGAGCTGCTTTTTCAACAGGGGCCACCCAAAACAAACCTTCGCCTTTAGCCATTTCAGTATTTACAAATCCCGGACGAACATCTGTTACAATAATTTCAACCCCTGATTTGTCTGCGTTTAATCTCAATCCTTCGAGATAGTTGATTTGAAAAGCTTTTGTTGCATTATAAGATGGAGCCTCTCCATTTCCCATCAGTCCTGCAATAGAACTTATGTTCACTAAGTGTCCATGTCCTTGTTTTTTAAAATAATTCATTCCCCAATTAGCAACACAAGTAAAGCCTTGGATATTGGTTTTAATGACATTGTTTTCAATAGCAAAGTCTAGCGATTTATTTTCATCACCAATTCCAGCAGCAATAATTAATAAATCCATGCCACCTAATTGATGAACAAGTTCGTTGCAGATTGATTCAATAGAAGATAAATCTTGTACATCCATTTGGCTATAGCATATTTGTTCCGGATATTTTTCATTTAATGATTGCAATAATTCCAATCTTCTTCCAGTAACACCAACCGCACAATCGTTTTGTATTAAAAGTTCAGTGATGGATTTTCCTATGCCGCTGGTGGCGCCAATAACTATTGCTTTTTTCATTTGTAAATTATAAAGTCAAAATGCAAAATTAAAAAGTAAAAATTGATGATTTGTTATTATTGAGTTTTACTTTGAATGTTTTTTTATTCCTAAGAAATCGGGACAAGCATTTTCTTATCGGCACTTCATGAATTATAAACAGTGTTAAATTTTTTAAACAAAATCGATGTAATTATTTTTTATCAAATTGCTTTACATTTACTTTCTTAAAAAACACAAAATGAAATCAACTAAAATTATTTACTGGGTAACTACCGGCATTATTTGTTTGTTCTCTTTAGGAGCCATTCAAATGAATTCAAAAATGGCGATTGAAGGTTCAAATCATTTATTGATTCCAAGATATCTTGCTCTTGAAGTAAGCATTGGTCAATTGGTTGGACTTGTATTATTAATTGTTCCTGCCATTCCAAAACGTTTTAAAGAGTGGGCTTATGTTGGATATGGAATTATGTATTTAACTGCATTTAATGCGCATATATCTGTAGGCGACGCTATTGCACCTTTTGGAGTTATGTCTTTGGTGTTCTTTGCTTTATTGATATGTTCTTATGTTTGTTTTCATAAGTTAAATCCGGAGAGTAAATAATGGGGTTTGATAACCACGAATGCACGAATTGTTTATTGTTTGGCGTTTGGTGTTTGGCGTTGTCTCAAACTATATTCAATTTTTTTTGGTAACTGCCACTTCCTTAATCCTAATTTTTACTTTCTTATTATTTATTTTTTCCTCGCCACTAAGGCGCGAAGGCACAAAGTAGCACGAATGGGTTTCACGCAAAGCTCGCAAGGAAGCAAAGACGCGAAGACTTTGCAGCTTCCCCCTTTGGGGGATTGAGGGGGCTACCACTTCCTTATTATTTATTTTTTCCTCGCCACGAAGGCGCGAAGGCACAAAGTAGCACGAAAGGGTTTCACGCAAAGCTCGCAAGGAAGCAAAGACGCGAAGACTTTGCAGCTTCCCCCTTTGGGGGATTGAGGGGGCTACCACTTCCTATTCCTTATTTTTACTTTCTTATTATTTATTTTTTCCTCGCCACTAAGGCGCGAAGGCACAAAGAATCACAAAGTCTGTTTCATTTAATTCCTAGAAATAATAATCTTTACCTTTGGCCCCGTATTAAAAACATTATAAAATGACCAAAAAGATTGTTTTACATTTTCTGTTTGTTTCAATTATTGCTTTTGTAATTTCAGAAAATTCAGTTGCACAGAAAGTTCAATTTTCAAAAGGACAATTAATCAAGTCGGAACAGATTGCTGTTTTTAACACCGAAAAGCTGAGTAAAATAACCAACGAGGAATTACAGCAGTTTTTAAATAGTGCGCCAACTCCCTTCGAAGCCTACAAAGGGAAATTTGCATCTCCACAAAACGGTCTTACGCTGTATAAGCTTACCTATCAGTCAAGCATACCCGAAAAAATGAATAAGCCAACGGTAGCTACAGGTCTTATTGCCATTCCGGATCAGGTGAAAGATGGCGTACCCATGGTTTCCTATCAACATGGTACCGTGTTTGGTAAAAAAGATGTGCCTTCCAATATTGAATCTTCAATGGAAATGAAGTTGATTTTGTCGCAATTCGGTGGGCAAGGATTTGTTTGTATCAGCGCTGATTATATTGGACTAGGAGATTCGAAAGAGCCTAATTCTTATTTTTCGAGAAAAGCAACCGAAGAGGCCTGTATGGATATGTATTCGGCTTCCATGGAATTTCTTAAGAAGAAAAATATTAAGTCTGGTCCCTTTTTCACTATGGGATGGTCGCAAGGTGGTTATAGCAACATGATATTTCTGCGTCGTTTGGAAGAAGCAAAAATTCCGGTAACGGCATCTGCCACGGCTGCAGCGCCAGTAGATTTGAATTTGTTTCTCACGCGCGGAATGACCAACCCTAGAGCGATTGATGCATTTTTTACACCTGCTGCTTTTGGTAATTTGTTGTTTTCATTTGAACATTATTACAACATGCCAGGCCTAGCTAAAAAAAGCATCCTTCCACAATATTATCCTATTGCAGAGGATTTCTACAATTTCAAAATCGATTTCCTTACTCATTTACAAAAAACAACTTCAAAGATTGTAGATTATGTACGACCTGAATTCATTGAACAAATGAAAGCAGGCAATAACAAGTTGTCGAAAATCCTAAACGAATCTGAAGGTTATCGCTGGTTAAGTGTAACGCCATTAAGAGCGTATTATGGTATGAAGGATGAAGCCGTTCCGGATTATCTTGCCCATCTGGCTATAGATTATCAGTGGTTGTTGGGCAAAACCAACGGACAGTCTTTTAATGCCGGAGAAAATGCAGACCACAGAAATACTTATGTGTATGCGTTGATAGACGTGCTTCCATGGTTTAAAACATTCATCAAGTAAAAGACAATTACCAACAAATTCGTCAAGGCTTTTCGAAACAATTTTCAATTGGAAAGTAAACAATACTATCAAATGGTCAATACCGATTTCACCGTCTTTCCAATTCTAAATACCGAAAGATTAATTCTTAAAGAAATAACTGATAAGGATGCTCCCGTTTTATTTGAAATGAGAAGCAATCCAGATATCATGAAATATATTGGTCGTCCGATTCCAAAATCAATTGATGATATCCATGAATTGATTCAGAAAATGAAAATGATGAAATCAAACGGCGAAGGCATTTCATGGGGCATCTTTAAAAAAGAAAATCCCGATTTGAAAATTGGCAATATTGGTTTGTATAGAATTATTGCGGAACATTACAGAGCGGAGGTTGGCTATATGCTTAATATCGGAAACCATCAACAAGGCATCATGTTTGAAGCCATTCAAAAAGTTATTGAATTTGGATTTAAAGAAATGAACCTCCATAGTATCGAAGCCAACATCAATCCAGAAAACACAGCTTCCAGAAAATTATTGGAAAAAGCAGGCTTTGTAAGAGAGGCGTATTTTAAAGAGAATTTTTATTTCAATGGCAAGTTTACTGATTCGGAGATTTATTCGTTGTTGAATAGACTGGATACTAGATACTAGATTCTGGATGCTGGATAGGGCTGGATAGGCCCCTCGCGTTAAATGAGTTTTCGATACGTAATCAAATCATCACGTAATCAAAATCTTTTTAATTAATTAAACCTTCTACATATTTTTTAAAACTATCCAAAATCATTTGCCAACCGGCTTGTTGTAATTCGATAGGATTTTCTTGTTCTGGTTCAAATGTTTCTGTTACTAAAGTTCCATTAGGTAGATCTTCAAAATACACCGACATTTTTCTCTCATCACCCAAAACGATTTCAATAGATTTTTCTGTTTCTATTTTTTGGTAAGTGCCCCAAAAATCAAAACTCATAGAATTGTCTTTAGACGACATGATGTAATGAAACTCTCCACCTTCGGTTAAATTGTTTTTGGCTGAAGGACAATGCCAATCTGAACTGGCGAAATTCCAATTTGTAATGTGTTGTTCTTGGGTCCAACATTCCCATACTTTATGGATTGGGGCGTTGATGGTGGAAGAGATGGTGATGGGAGTCATGTGATAATTTATAAGCGAAATTAATTGAAAATTGCTGGTGAATGATAAAGTGGATATTGAGTATGATGGAGGGTGATGGTGTTTTCAACGGATTGGGGTGGTGGGATGGTTGTTTGTTTGTGTTGAATTGTTTTGAAAGTGATATTGCAATATTGCAATATTACGTCCTCCCGAGTCTGCTCAAAAAAGTGTGTCAATTTGTAAATTTATGACACATGAAAAAAGAAACAAAAAAACCATTTGATTTTGAATCTTTTGCCAAACAAGCTGCAGAAGGTATTAAGTCCGGCAAACCGATGATTGGTAAGGATGGCATTTTT
>CANGEZ010000180.1 GCA_947452875.1 Chitinophagaceae bacterium | reverse complement strand
CTGTTTCGCTGGATTTGAATAAGGCCTTGCAATTCCTCAGGTTAGAGTCGATAGAAAAAGATTTCGACGGCACAGGCTGGATGCTCATGAAATATGGAGGATTACCATTAGGTTTTATCAAGGCCTTGCCCAATCGTATCAATAACTATTATCCACGTGAATGGAGGATTCTTAACAAGTAATACATTTTTTAACCAACTAATTTCCTCATATTTGCAATGCCTTTTTTATAAGTGTATTATGATAATCGATTGTATTCCGGCAACTATTATTTTAATGAACTAAAGCCATAAACGAATGAAAAATTTACTCTTTATCCTTTTGCTTTTTCCTGTGTTAGTTTTTGCTCAAAAAACTTACAAGGTTGGTCCAAAAGAAACATTGTTCTCAATCGGTCGTATTGTGAACGTTCACCCTAGAGAATTAGCAGAGTTTAATAATATTCCATTTGAAAATGGTGTGAAAGTTGGACAGATTTTAAAAATCCCTATAGTTAAAAAAATGGCACCGCTTACAGATGCCGCTCCTGCAGCAACTACGGCTCCGGTAGCCACACCACCTGTAACACCTCCAGTTCCTGTTGCAAAGCCGATTCCTCCAACACCAGCAGTAACAAAACCCGCAACCCCTCCGGTAGTTCAAAATACAAAACCTGCTGTGTCATCCGATATGGTGGCTATATATCATAAAGTGGAAAAGAAAGAAACATTATTCCAGATTTCTCAAAATGCAAATGCTAGTATCGACGATATCAAAAAATGGAATAAGCTAACTGTTGATGGTGTTAATGAAGGCGCCAATTTAATTGTAGGATATAAAAAAAGAAGCACTGAAACACCTGCTAAAACCAACGCAACGCCTGTTGTTGCTGTAGTACCTGCAACGACTCCAGCTATAGTTAAACCTGCGGTTATTGAAAAACCAGTTGCAGCTCCAGTGACACCAACTCCTACGAAACCAGTAGTTGTTGAAAAACCAGTAGTTGTTGAAAAACCTGTTGTTGTAACTCCTGTTGTTACACCTCCAGTTGCTCCGGAAACAAAGCCTCAAACAAATGGCTCTGCAATTGTGAGAAATTTCAATGGTGGCGCTTTTGGTATTTCTTATGGATCACAACATAGTGGCAATGCACCTGCGAATTCTGAAACAGGCGTTGCTGCTATTTTCAAAAGTACTAGCGGATGGAATGATGGAAAATATTATTGTTTGCATAACACCGCACCTGCTGGTTCTATAATAAAAATTACATCAAAGAATACACAGAAATTCGTTTATGCGAAGGTGTTAGATGTGATTCCGGATTTAAAACAAAACGAAGGTTTGCTTATTAGATTGAGCAATGCCGCTGCCGATGAATTGGGCGTGTCTGCTGAGACATTTAATGTTACTTTAAATTACTAATCAACTAAGATGAAAAAATTACTATTACTAATCGTTGCTTTTTGTAACGCGGCTATTTTATTTGCACAAGACGATAAATCTCAGGATGTATCTCCTGATGCTTCGGGTGTAAAAGTCATTTCTGGTGAATCCTTTACCGGTGCTAAGAAAAACAGCGCTACTAAAATAAAAGACCAAGAGAGAACAAACACATGCTGGTCCTTTGCTACAACTTCTCTTGTAGAATCTCAAGCCATTAAAAATAAACTAGGTGCTTACGATTTGAGTGAGATGTTTACCGTAAGAAATATCTACATTGAAAAAGCGAAGAATTATGTTTTACGTCAGGGGCATGCACAATTCAGCGAAGGTGGTTTAGGACATGATGTGATTCGTGCTTATGCAGAATATGGTGCTGTTCCGGATCAAGTGTATAATGGTTTGGTAAATGGTGAAAAAGTATACGACCATCAGGAATTATATAAAGAATTGAAAAAGTATCTAGACAGTACATTAAAAACAAAAGGGCGTCCTTTATCCGCAGACTGGATTCCAGGATTCAATAAAATTCTAGATAAAAACATGGGCCCTTTGCCTCAGCAATTTGTTTACAACACTAGAAAATATACACCACAAAGTTTTGCCAAAACAGCTTTGAAATTTAATGCTGATGATTATGTAAACATCACTTCATTTACGCATCATCCTTTTTACAGTCCTTTCATTTTAGAAGTGCCTGATAATTTCAGCAACGGCGCCTATTTCAACATTCCTTTGAATGAGATGATTGATCTGGTAAAAAATGCAGTGAACAGCGGCTACACGGTACTGTGGGATGCTGACGTAAGCAACAATGGTTTTAATGCAAAAAAAGGAATGGCATTGAATATCAAAGCTGATGAAAATGTAAATACCGCATTTGCCAATCCTGATTTTAAAGAAGAAGCTTACACTCAAAATACAAGACAGCAATTGTTTGAAAACTTGACTACACAAGACGATCATTTGATGCATATCGTAGGAATAGAAAAATCCAAAGAAGGCAAAACGTTTTTTATCGTCAAAAATTCATGGGGCGAAACCGGACCTTATGGTGGTTATGTACATGTGTCGGAAGCATACTTTGCAATGAACACGATTAGCTTGGTAGTGCCGAAATTGGCTGTGGGAGTGGGATTGAGAGAGAAGATGGGTGGGAAGTGAGGCTGGATAGGCTGGATAGGCTAGATAGGCTGGACAAGCTGGATACTTGACAAACACCAAACACCAAACCCCAAACCACAAACCATAAACCCCAAACCCCAAACCCCTTCACCCCAAACTTCCCCCCTTTCACCCCATTTTTTTGTACAGCTTTTTTTTATACTCTACTCTTGCATCTGTTTTTAAAATGGAAAGCATTTTAATCCCTACCCGAAAAAACTGCTTTATTAAAATTTACTTATGTCGGTAAAACACCATTGCTAACTATTAGGATAATCTCTTCAGGGTGTTCAATGAGTTCATACTGTTCATAAGTTTTAATGATTTCAAAAAGTTCATGCGTTCAAATAAATAAAAAAAGAAAAAATGAAAAAGTTCTACCTGTTACTTACACTTATTGTAGTTACAATCATTCAAGTGGCAAATGCTCAAGCGCCTCAAGGCATACCATACCAGGCGGTGGCAAGAGACAATGCCGGTAACCTGATTAAAAACCAACCCATTTCATTGCGTTTTAAAATACACGACGGAAGTGCAAATGGAGCTGTTGTTTACTCAGAAACTCATGCGGTAACTACCGATGCCTTGGGTTTGTTTAGTGTAAATATTGGTGAAGGCTCGAGCAACTCAAACTATACATTAGCTAATGTCAACTGGGGTTCAGGTGCCAAATACACACAAGTGGAATTGGATGTTGCAGGTGGCAGTAATTTTGTAGATATGGGCACTACTAAAATGATGAGTGTGCCTTATGCATTATATGCGGGAAGCAGTGCAGCTGCACCTTCTGTGTTTGAAATCACACAAGATAATGCCGACCATATTCACAATACCAATTCGGGTAATGTAGGTATTGGTACTGATTTGCCTTCAGAAAAATTACAAGTGAATGGTAATTTGCTTGTAAATGGCTCTGCTAGTTTAGGAGGTCCGAATACTGTCAATGGAGCTCCTTCTGTAGCACTTGGATATTATAATACAATAACCGGATATGGAGGATTTGCATTTGGTGCAGGCAATAATTCAAATAATAATTATGCTTTTGCAATGGGGTTTGAAAACACGGCCTCTGGAGGCCAGTCGTTGGCTCTTGGGATGGGTAATAATGCAACTGGAGAAGAGGCGATTGCATTAGGATTGGGTAATAATTCTACCGGCTATGCTTCTTTATCATCAGGTATTTCTTCATCTGCGAGCGGTGAAGCAGCTATAGCTATTGGCCAAAATACAACTGCCAGTGGTAATATGGCAATTGCTATGGGCAATCGTACAACCTCAAAATCATTTGCAGAAACTTCTATTGGAACTAATAATACCGATTATACACCCAACTCAACCAATAGTTATGATGCATCAGATCGCTTGTTTGTAATTGGTAATGGTGCCGATGAGAACAACAAAAGCGATGCGATGGTGGTGTTGAAAAATGGTAACACTACCATTAACGGAGACGTAACAGCCAATTCAATTAAAATACCTAATGGTACAAATACACAATTTTTAATGGCTGATGGTTCTACTTCTGCCGGTCCTTCATCAATAACGATGGGAGCTATTGGAGCTTCATCTACAGCTAATGGTGGTTCTATAGCTTCAGGAGTATTAAGTTTGGCTCCGGCAGATGCCACCAATAGCGGGGTAGTTACTACGGAAGCACAGACCTTTTCCGGTTTAAAAACCTTTAATAACGACATTAATGTTAATGGAATTAGACTAGGTGTTGGATCAAACACTTATAATATGTTTGCCGGAACAGGGTTGAGTTCAAACACAACAGGTGAAGGCAATACAGCAATTGGCATTGGTTCATTAAATGCCAATGTAACAGGTAATAGCAATTCTGCATTTGGATATAATGCACTGTATTCCAACACATCTGGTTCAGATAATATGGCAAACGGATACCAGGCATTGAGTATCAACACTACCGGATTTTCAAACACTGCTGTTGGTAGTGGTGCCTTACAAACCAATGAGACCGGATCTAGAAACGTTGCAGTTGGTAAATCCGCACTTTCCAGTATTACAACTGGATCATCCAATTCTGCCTATGGTACTGGCTCCTTAGCTAATCATTTAGAAGGAGATTATAATGTAGCTTTTGGTTTTTCCACAGGAAATCTAAGTCAAACTGGGTCTAGTAATTCATCCTTTGGAAGTTTTTCTGCTTTTGATAATGGATTAGTGAATGCTACTGCAATTGGTGCAAATTCTTTTGTTGCCTCAAATAATAGTTTGGTTCTTGGATCTATTAATGGAGTCAATAATGCAACTGCTAGTACAAATGTGGGAATTGGCACATCAAATCCAACAAATAGATTGGAAGTGGTTGGAACTACCTCTACAACCAATTTAAAGATTACAAATGGTGCTCAAACAGGATATCTACTGCAAAGTGATGCTGTTGGAAATGCAAGTTGGGTTAGCGCACCTTCACTTACAGGCCCTCAAGGCCCTGTTGGTCCTACGGGAGCAACTGGCTTAACTGGTGCAACAGGAGCCATTGGTCCACAAGGGCCTGTTGGCTTAACTGGTGCAACAGGAGCCACTGGTCCACAAGGTCCTACTGGCTTAACTGGTGCAACAGGAGCCACTGGTCCACAAGGGCCTGTTG
>CANGEZ010000179.1 GCA_947452875.1 Chitinophagaceae bacterium | reverse complement strand
GTAATATTAAGCGATAGTGATCCTTTTGCATTTAAGGGGTTGAAATTTGTAAAAACTGTTGATGAGTCTAAAATGCTCAACTATTATAAAAATCCTTGTGTGATTATTTCTGCAAGTGGAATGGCAGAAGCCGGAAGAGTGAAACATCACATCAGCAACAATATCGAAAACAGCAGAAACACCATTTTACTTACGGGTTATTGTGAACCCCATTCTTTGGGTGGAAGATTGAAACACAAACCAAAAGAGATTACCATATTCGGACAACCTCATGAGGTAAATGCTGAAATCGCAGAAATGAGAAGCATGAGTGCGCATGGCGATTATGATGATTTGTGTCAATTTCTGGCTTGTCAGATGCCTAAAGAAGTAACTAAATTATTTTTAGTTCACGGCGAGTATCCGGTACAGTTAGATTTCCAAAAAAGGCTGATTCGCAAAGGATTTCTGGATGTGGAGATACCTGAGTTGCATGAGGAGATTGGGTTGGGGTAGGGAGTGGAATGATAAATAAGGAATTAGTAATAAGGAATAAGGAAGTGGGTAAAGCAGGATAGGCTGACGAAGGTCTTTTGACCTCGTCATTGCCTTCATAACAATGCCTACTGAAAGGGACTTTGTGTTGTAAAGTGGATTTGTTCAAAAAGTTTAATACCTACCTGCCGGCAGGCAGGAGTTCAAAATGTTCAAGAGGTTCCCTCAAAGCACAACAACAAACAACACCAAACGCCAAATACCAAACAAACAACGCCAAACACCAAACCCCAAACAAAACAACAAACAACAAACAACAAACAATAAACCTAATCATCCTCCTCCAATTCAAAAATCTCATTCACTGTTTTATCAAACAAATTGGAAAGTTTAATAGCCAGTGTTGTGGAAGGAATATATCTGTTGGATTCAATGGAATTGATGGTTTGACGTGACACACCTAATTTCTCCGCCAGCTCTTGCTGGGTGATATTCATGATGGCCCTTTCTATTTTGATTCTGTTTCTCAATGTTAGCGTAACAATTTTGCAGAGTAGTAAATAAAAAAATACCAGATCATCATTTGAAAAAAATACCCATTCATATTTTCAATGAGTTCTTGGTCTATGATGCCAAAAACATCGCTGACAATTTTGAAAATTACAATATAAACAAATGCCGAGGCTAACGCCTTCATTCTTATAAGCATTGTCAATTCATCTTCATCTTTCTCTTTGGAAAATGCAATAAGCATCATTCCAAGCAGGACAACATCTCTCGAAATTGTTTTCATCATTTCTTTTTTCTCGGCAGTGGGGTGTATGCCTGAAATTTTTACAGAAACAACAAAAACAACAGAGGCTAGAATAAATCCTAATCCTATTTTTTTAAAGTAATTCGGGAGTAAATTAAGGGGTTTATTAAAATAATCAGTCACTTTTGGCATAACAAGTAAAGTTTACATTTAGACAAATATACTTTACATTTTGGAAATGCCAAATAAAAATTAAAAATTAAAAATTCAAAATGAAAAATTCTAAGAACACCCTCTGCAACCTTTTGAACATATTGAACCTTTTCAACCTTTTGAACAAACAGATTACCCCTTTGGGGGATTGAGGGGGCCTCTCTCTACTCAACAATATTCTTCGCAATCGTAAAATAAAAAATACTTCCTTCATTTGATGTAGATTCCACCCAGATTTTTCCTTTGTGGGTTTCAACGATTTTTTTTGAGATAATAAATCCAAAATCGCTTTCGGGTAAAGTAGCTTCTGTATTGGTTGGATTGAAAACCAGAAAAAGGCTGTCGAAATATTTATTATCAATACCAATGCCATTGTTTTTGAAAATAAAAAGGAATTCATTTTCTTTTTCTTCGGTACTAATATGGATAACTGGGTTTATATTTTTTCTTTTGAACTTAATAGCATATTTAATTAGGGTTTCAAAAAGCATTTTAATTTCTTTTTCATCCCCTTTAATAATTGGTAATAGCGTTGATGTTATTTCTGTAGTTGTAGCTACAATAAAATCTTTTAATTCGGTGGTGATTTCTTTCAAAAGCATATTGCAATCTATGGAAGTGACAATTAATTTCTTTCCAATTCTTGTTAGAAACAATAAGCTATTTGTCATTGTTTCAATTTTGTTTTTTTTGTCGATTAATTTTTGAATAATCGCTTTTGCTTCATCATTTACAGTGTCGCTAAATTTTATTTTTAATTCGTTTGTGTATTCAGAAATATCTTGAACTGGATTTTTAAATTCATGCGACAGAATGTAAACAAACTGCTCTAGTTCGTTGTTGGTTTTTACTAGCGCATCTGATTTTTGTCTGATAATTTCTTCGTTTTTCTTTCTACTAGAAATATCTCTTGCAATGGCATATATTTTTCCCGTTGATGTATCGGGAGTTGAACTCCATTCCAGCCATAAATAACTACCATCATTTTTACGATACCTGTTACTGAAGTTTAATGTTGTGATACCTTTTTTCAATTTATCTATTTCTTTTATTGTAGCATCAAGGTCTTCAGGATGGATGAAGTCGAGGAACTTTTTATTAAGCAAATCTGTTTCTTGATAACCCAAGAGTTTTGAAAAGTTTGGACTTATTATTTCAAAATAGCCTTCGGTATTGGCAATGCAAGTAAGATCATTACTATGTTCAAAAAAATATTTGTATTGTGAAAGATTTAGACTTTCTTTTTTTGATAATTCGGTTTCCAATTTCATAGTATTTTATTTGTGTATGATTATAATTTCAATGAGAGGTAGAGAAGTGAACCATGAATTTATACTTTAGTTCAATTAAAGATATTTGTGCGGTTTTCATTTTGTCTCTCAAAATATCCTGAATCATGTAGCCTTCATAATCATCTTCGATATTTAATTTCAGGTTATTGTCTAGTCTTTTTTGTTGAAGTTCAAATAAGTCTGACAACTCATGCAATTCATCTCTTTTTTTGATCAGGTCTTTTTTAAAAAGCAAATCAGTTTCCTTTACTAATTCAGAAATAGCCAATGATTCAATTTTGTTAACAAAATCATCCATTAATTTTTCCCATTTAGTTATTTCAACATCCCTTATTTTTAAAATGATCAACGCATTTTCATTTTCAAACATGAAAAATTTGTACTTCTCCATGCTCAGTGTAATCATGTTATCCATGAAATCAATTTAAATTGAAAGTAGTTTATTGGAAAACAATTCAATCTGATGAGAAAGAATGGTAGCAGTGATAGCAGTCATAATTCAAATACCCGACTTGGTATTAAATATTTAATTTCATTTCCGACTTTCTTTCGGGAAATAATATAGACGCGAATTAATATTAACAGATAAAAGCTTTAAAGTAGATTGTTATTTCCCCAAAACCCCAAACACCAAATTTTCTATAAATAAACAAGCGAATTCATTTTTATTTTTGGGTGTTACGTCTGTCAGTCTTGGAAGGTGCTGACTAAAAAACTGCTGGTGATGTGAAGCTTCTATTATCGTACTACTTAAGGATTTTGGATAAGGATACTTTTTATCATTTGCCGAAATAACAGCCGCTATTTTCGCATATAATTCTTTATAAGGCTTGAAAACTTCACTTTTGTTGATTTCGGTAACCTCTTTTACTAGGTATACTTTGCTGCTTTCTGAAATAAATATTTGGTTGAGGGATTTTTTATTGTAATCAAGTTCTCTTGCCTGATAGGCAATTCTTGGGTAATCAGAACTGGTTTTTGATCAAGGTTTGGGAGATATTTTCAGTGTCAGAATTGCCGAAAATATTACTCAAACAGAAAGAACAGGTTCAAATGTGACATTTGTAAATAATGTTACTGAAATCAATGTTCACCAGACCATTGTGAAGATTTAAAAAGAAAGTTCTATTATTGCCGAATTAGAAAACGTTGGTGCCATTAAAATTGTAGGCGGTATTTATAATGTTGAAACTCGAAAAGTAACTTTTTATGAATCGTAATCTTTTTATTTTATTGGTTTTGTTTATTTCAAATTCTTCTCTATCAGCACAAAATCGAATTCAAGATAACAATACAATTGCCTGGGCTGGAATATTCACGACAACCAAATTCAATGACAAATGGAGCTGGCATGCCGAGTTCCAATGCAGAAGGGTGGAGGGTATTAAAACGCCACAGCAAAATCTATTCAGAACCGGTATTAATTATCAACCTAATAAAAAATTTCTATTTAGACTTGGGTATACCCATGCCGAAACCTTTCCTTATGGTGAATATACTTTGAATTCAATGGGTAAACAATATTCAGATAACAGAGCTTTTGAAATGATCAGCATCGCCGACAAAGTAAATCGAATTGATTTGACACATCGTTTTATGCTGGAACAAAGGTTTGTGGGTAAATATTCATCTGCATCATTGACCAAAGAAGATGAAATCAGTTACGTGAATCGTATTCGCTATATGTTCAGAATGCAAATGCCATTGCAAAAAAAAGTAACTTCAAATCACGCTACTTATCTGGTCATGTATGATGAAATATTTATTGGCTTTGGAAAAAATGTGGGCGAGAATGTGTTTGACCAGAACAGAATTGGTGTTTTATTCGGGTATAAGTTCAATGAGATGTTGAAAATAGAAGGAGGGTATTTAAGTCAGATTGTGCAACTAGGAAGGGAAGTAGACAATAAAAATGTATTTCAGTATAACAGTGGTGTGATGTTGAATACGATTTGGGGATTTGATTTGAGGAAATCGAAATAATATTAATTTCTAAATTATGGAATCATAGAAAGCAAAAAATCCCGATAAAATCGGGATTTTTTTGTACCACGTACGGGAATGTTAAATAATTATTAAGATTCAATACAGTAATGCGTTATAGCCACTTTTGCGATTTTTCGAGGTACAATTAGGGTACAAGAAATGTAAAATACAAAAATGCGTAAAACGTAAATCCAACCTGGGTTTCAGAGGATTTTATACGTATTGTATAAAAACATAATAAGATCCCGAAAATTTGTTCAATAATGATGATAAGAAAGCTTTTTTGGAACTAAAAATTTTACAACTTTTCGATATGTTCTGCAATCCTAGAAATTAATTCTTCGATTGGTGGTTGACCTTGATAATAAAGAGAAGCAGTTTTTTTATACCTGTCGGAATATGCTTCACGAATTTTCTTCGTACTCAACAAAAATGCTTCATTTTTTTGAATAGGAATTTCTAAATCGATTTTCGGGAATCTTTTT
>CANGEZ010000178.1 GCA_947452875.1 Chitinophagaceae bacterium | reverse complement strand
GCCTCTAATTCCTGAGCAGTAATTTTATATCCGTTTTCAATTTTAGTTCTGACTAAAACTGGCTTTCCACCTGCCAATTTTACGATTTCACTGTAAGTTACCCAAAACGGTGTTGGAATGATGACCTCATCTCCTTTGTCAACAATTGCCAAAACGGTATTGGCGATACTTTGTTTAGCGCCGGTGCTAACAACAATTTGTTCGGGTGTATAATGAAGTTGATTATCTCTGAGCAATTTCGTACAAACGGCCTGGCGAAGATCTAGGTAGCCGGCAACAGGTGTATAATGACTGAAATTATCGTCGATGGCTTTTTTTGCTGCTTCTTTAATATGCTGAGGCGTATCAAAATCAGGTTCACCCAAACTTAAATCTGTAATGTCAATTCCTTTCGCTCTTAATTCTCTTCCGAGTTTTGCCATTTTCAATGTTTCGGGCTCGTTGAATTGAGAAAGCAGACTTGATAATTGCATACGATTTTGATTTGGAACAAAACTATATATTATTATTTGAAAACAGTTTCTGAATTCAATTCCAAACTCCAACTGACAGTTACATAATTCTATAAAAAAGAATATTTCAATAGAAATAATTAAAAAATATTAAAAAATAATTGCTATAACAGATAAATTTTTACAATTTAGCGCACTGTTTATCAATATTTTGAGAAACAATTTTTGCAAAAAGTGAGCAATTACGATGTCGGGGTTAAACTAGATGTTTTTCCCCTATCTTTGCACACCTAAATTTATTAACGACTTTGTTGTCATTTTAAAGAACATTAACACATGAAACTGAAAGGTTTAGTATGGTTTTTCACCATTGCATTAATTATCATCTCTCTTTGGGAACTTTCCTACACATGGGCTGTTCGTAGTTACGAATCTACCGTTAAAGAGCAAGCTGAAAAAATCGTAAAGAAACAAGCTGCAAATTTATCTCCTGAAGAAAGAGAGTCTTTGGTTAAAGCTAAGATTGAGAGAATTCTCGACAGCACAAGAGACAAAGACATTTATTTAGGTACCACCTACCAAAAATGTAAAGAAAACGAGTTAAACCTTGGTTTGGATTTGCAAGGTGGTATGAGTGTAACTATGGACGTTAGTCTTGAAGGAATGATCAAATCTTTGAGCAACAATCCAAAAGATCAGCAATTACAAAATGCATTAAGAACTGCTACAGCAAAAAAATCAAGCAGCGATGCTGATTATATCACTTTATTCAGTGAAGCATACATTCAGCAAAATGGATCAGGTAAATTGTCTTCTATTTTTGCAGGTCCTGGTAAAGATGTAAAGATTGATGATAAGGACGATGCTGTTATCACTAAAATCAGAAACATTGCCAAAGGAGCTATCAACCAAACTTATAAAATCTTAGTTAAGCGTATTGATAAATTTGGTGTGGCTCAACCAAACATCAATTTAGACGAAAACAAAGGCGTAATCAATGTTGAATTGGCTGGCGTAAACAATCCTGAAAGAGTTCGTAAATTCTTACAATCTTCTGCGAACTTACAATTCTGGGAAGTTTATCAAATTGATGAGTTAGCAAGTTCATTGAAAGTTGCTGATGACAATTTAAAAAATTACTTGAATGGAATCAGTGCAGGTGATACTGCAAAATTAGCTGATAGCGTGTTGGCTAAAAAGAACATGAATCCTTTCTTTAAAGTAATGAACCCGATCGATGTTCAAACCGACAATACAGGAAAACGTTTCTATGCTCCTGCTATTGGTAATGTCGCTTTATCAGACACAGCAACATTCTTTAGTTATATTAACAATGACGTAGTTAAAAATGCATTGCCTGCAAACGTAAAATTCTTATTTGGAATTGAAGAAAAAAGCGCAAAAGGAAATCTTCGTTACTTCCCATTATATGCTGTAAAAACAATTACAGGTTCTGAAAAAGCTGCTTTGGAAGGTGATGGTGTTGAAGAAGCCAGACAAGATTATGATGAAATGGGCAAACCTGCTATTAAAATGGTAATGACCAATTCAGGTAGCAAAATTTGGGCAAGAATGACTGCAAAAAATGTAGGTCGTCCAATTGCAATCGCTCTTGATGATATTGTTTATAGTGCTCCAAATGTAAATGGCGCTATTGAAGGTGGTAATTCTGAAATCTCAGGTAAATTCTCTGTTGAAGAAGCTCAGGATTTAGCTAACATATTGAAATCAGGTAAACTAGATGCTCCTGCAAAAATCGTTGCTGAACAAGTTGTTGGTCCAACACTTGGTAAAGAAGCGGTTCACGGTGGTATCATGGCATTCCTTATTGCTTTCGGCGTCATCTTTATGTTAATGCTTGTATATTATAACACAGGTGGATGGGTTGCAAATCTTGCGCTTATCTTCAACTTGTTATTTACAATAGGCGTATTAACTGCATTAGGATTTACTTTGACAGCTGCAGGTATTGCCGGTTTGGTTTTGACTATCGGTATGGCTGTAGATACAAACGTTATCATCTTCGAAAGAATTAAAGAAGAGTTATCAAAAGGTAAAACATACCAACAAGCAGTTAATGACGGTTACAAGCGTTCACTCGCTCCCGTTATTGATGCTCACGTAACTTCTTTGTTGACTGCGATTATCCTTGCTTACTTTGGGTTAGGTCCTGTATTAGGTTTCGCTACTACACAAATCATCGGTATTTTGTTATCATTATTCTGCGGAATTTTATTCTCAAGATTGATCACAGAATTCTGGACAAACAAGCAACGTCACTTCAATTACTTTACCGGATTGTCTAAAAAAGTATTTGCTCATGCTAACTACAAATTCATCGAATACAGAAAAGTAGCTTACGTGATTTCAGCATTTGTATTGGCAGCTGGCGTGGCTTCATTCTTTGTTGGTTTCCATCAAGGTGTTGAATTCAAAGGAGGAAGAAGTTATACCATCGCTTTCGATAAAAAAGTGGATGCTGATAAATTTAGAGATGAATTGAAAACAGCTTTAGATGGCGATAACATCACTTTAAAAACTGTAGGTGAAGATGGCAAACACATCAACATCACTACTGCTTATTTGAAAGGAATAGACAATGCAGACAGCACTGTTCAATCTAAATTGATGATTGGTTTGAAATCTGTATTACCTGCTGATATTACTTACAACAAGTTTGTTGCAGAAAATGTACAAAGTTCAACTACAGTTCAACCTAGTATTTCTGATGACTTGAAGAAAGGTGCGATTAAAGCTACTGTTTTTGCGATGTTGATTATCTTCCTTTACATCATGATGCGTTTCCGCGATTGGAGATACTCAGCGGGTACTATCCTTACTTTGTTACATGACGTATTGGTAACGTTAGCGGTATTCGCGTTCTTTAAAGATATCGTTCCTTTCCCATTGGAAATCGATCAGCACTTTATTGCAGCGATACTAACGGTAATTGGTTTCTCAATGAATGATACCGTTATCGTATTCGACAGAATTCGTGAATACAGTAGAGATATGAAAGGAGAAAGTAAAACTACTATTATCAACAAGGCTATCAATGATACGTTAAGTCGTACAGTAATGACTTCATTAACTGTGTTCTTAACTATCCTAATCTTATTCATCTTCGGTGGTGAAGTAACAAGAGGATTTGCCTTTGCGATGTTGATTGGTGTTGTAACAGGTACTTACTCTTCTATCTTTGTAGGAGCGCCTGTACTGATTGATTTCGCAAAAGACAAGCCATTAGGGGCAGCGAAAGAAGAAAAGAAAAAGAATGTAGCTCCAGAGCTATAAAAATAATAGGCAAAAAAAATCCCGTCAATGACGGGATTTTTTTTGCCTATTATTTTATAAGTTTAAAAGGTTCAATAAGTTCAAAAGGTTGAAAAGGTTTATTCTGGATTCGTAACCTATTGAACTTATTGAACCTTTTGAACCTTCCAAACAAGCAGCTTACACCGCGAAACTCGTTCCACAACCACAAGTGCTGCTGGCATTCGGGTTTTTAAAAGTAAATCCTCTCGAATTCAATCCGCCTTCCCAGTTTACTTCCATGCCTTGTAAATAAAGACCGTGAGATTTGTCCATTATAAATGAAAAACTTCCGTCATCAAAAACCTGATCGTTTGTTTTTTGTTCGTCGAATTCAAGAACGTATGTCATGCCACTGCAACCGCCGCCTTTAACCCCTACTCTTAATTTGTTTTTGATTGGATCCGTTGACGTTTCAATAAGTCTTTTTATTTCAGCTTTAGCTGAATCTGTGAAAGAAACGGGATTGGTATTTATAGTAACCATAATTTTTTTTCAAATTTACAATGAATTCTGCCACTATAAAACATATCGGCTTACGAAAACAGAAAAATGTACTGCTTCTTGTTTACCTTTGGCCATAAATTTAGAATATGGATACTTTTCAGTGGTTTGAGGTTTCTTTTATGATTGTTACAATTGGGATGATATTAATAACACAAAATGATATTGCCAATTTAAAAAAGACGATTACCGAAATTCCGGTTCCTATTAATATAGAAGGGAGTCGGTTGAAATTACAGGCGTTGGAGAGACTCACCTTATATGCTGAAAGATCTTCCCTCAGAAATTTGGTTGCCAGAGCAGATTATTCAAAAATGAGTGGTGCTGAATTACATCATTTCCTCACAGAAACTTTAAAGACAGAATTCGACTACAACGCCAGTCAACAGATTTATGTAAGTCCTGAGATTTGGAATGCCGTTACCAGAATGAAAGACCAGAATATTTACATCATTAATCACATTACAGCAAACCTTACTCCTCATGCAACAGGAGCCGAATTAAGCAGGATGTTGTTAGAATACAGCATGACACCGAATGCAGAGATGAGTCCCATGCTTCTTGAAGCTTTGCAATTCGAAGCCAAAAAATTACTGAATTAAAAACTAATTTATGTCTGGCAAAAAAATCACTACAGATTCAGGAATTGAAATAAAAGAATCTTATACCGCTGCTGATATTAAAAGTCACGACAATTCATCAGCTGGAGCTTATCCGTTTACGAGAGGTGTTCAATCTTCGATGTATCGTGGTAAGTTATGGACCATGCGCCAATACGCAGGATTTTCAACAGCAGAAGAAAGCAATAAAAGATATCATTATTTATTGAACCAAGGTGTTAGCGGTTTGAGTGTAGCATTTGATTTACCCACACAAATTGGTTACGATAGTGACCATCCCTTGGCAGACGGTGAAGTGGGCAAAGTTGGTGTAGCCAT
>CANGEZ010000177.1 GCA_947452875.1 Chitinophagaceae bacterium | reverse complement strand
TTAATGGTGTTGTTTTTATTAATCGGAAAAGAGTTCTTGAATCTTCTTGGTTTAGATGTAAAGTCATTTGCTGTTGCAGGTTCCATTGTAATTTTTGTCATTGGATTGGAAATGATTTTAGGGATTGAATTTTTTAAACCAGATAACAACCCACATAGCGGAAGCGTAGTGCCTATTGCATTTCCATTAATTGCTGGTTCGGGTACATTAACTACAATCATGTCGTTAAAAGCTAATTACCAAGACATTAATATTTTCATCGCCATACTCATCAATCTGATTGTGATTTATATTGTTTTACATTCTTTGAAATGGATTGGCAATGTATTAGGCCCCAGCGGATTGATTGTAGTGAGAAAATTCTTTGGTGTAATATTGCTTGCTATTGCGGTAAAGATATTTGGTACGAATATTCAGAATTTTGGGAAGTAGATTTTTGTTTGGTGTTCGGCGTTTGGTGTTTTTCGTTTATAAATGTAGAATATTTTAAAGCCCATATGTTCCAAACAGAAATAGATAATCAACTGAACAATTAACGCCAAGCACCAAACGCCGAAAGTTTTTTTTAGGCCTCGTAGTACAATGGATAGTACAAGAGTTTCCGAAGCTCCAAATCCTAGTTCGATTCTAGGCGAGGCCACTAGAAATGATTAATAAAAAATAAGAAACTTAGGAATAAATAAGGGTAAAGGTTCTATCCCATTCCCAATTCCCAATCCCTAATTCCCAAATCCTCATTCCTCAATCCCAATTCCTCTTTTCTCCTTCCCCTACGTATCTCCACTTACTCATACCAAGTAATTCAACCGATTTTTTCAAATAGCAAGATTCAAAGCTTGACACAGCATTTGCTGCACCATATCTTTGATTCAAGAAAAACAAATATCCAATATCTCTGAAACCAACCAACAACCCAATCCAAATCCTAAAGAAAAAAACCAGGCTTCCAATTCCTATGTACTCAAAAAAATAACAATCGAAGCCAAAATACTAAACCCCGATTTTTCGGGGTTTTTTTATGAATACAACTGAATTCGAAATTCAATTAGAAATATTTACTGCAAAATATTACATTAGTAGCCAGGTTGACCAATTATTCAAATCAAATAGCTTCAATGGATCTAAACAAAACCAGAAAGAGTGTTTTTATAGTCTATTTCTTTTCTGTACTTGGCTTTATCATTTTGCTGACGGGCTCTTATATCAATTTAAGAAAAGCCGATAATGATATCGTGAGATTAAAAAAGACCATGTCTGAATTAACAATCTTGCAAAATATTTCGATTCATATAAAAGCAATAGAAAGCGGACAACGAGGTTTTGTAATATCGGGGAATAAAGATTTTCTGAATTCTTATTATGATGGGGTACAAAAAATTAAAGAAGATACGGCTTTTTTAAAATTAACTTTTGCAACGAGTTCATTTGATAAAGAAACAAATGAATTATTGCTGCTGATTAAAAACAAAATCATTTTTTCTGAAAAAGTTATTGCTTTAAGAACATTATATGGCGAAGACTCAACAGCAAATCTTATCTCCCCAAAAGAAGAACTCTTGCTGATGAACAACATCAATGAGCAATTAAAGCATTTGATCAATAAACAGCTGAATACAATTAATAATTACAGCAAAGAAAATGAACATTTAATCATTAAGAGATTTCAAAATCACCTACTGTTTTTTTTACTGTTAACATTTGCTTCCATTGTTACTTACATTGTTTTCAATAAAGGATTTAAAGAACAAACTAAAAAAGAAAACTTACTTAAATTCAATTCCGCGCTCATCAGTAATTTATATGACCCTGTAATTACCACCGACAATAATTATCTCATCACCTCATGGAATAAAAACGCCGAGAAATTATTTGGCTATACAGAACAGGAAGTAATGGGCAAAAGATTAAAAGAGGTATTACAATCAAAGACGGAAAATTATTCATTAGAAGAGATTAGAAATGTAATTACTGAAAAAACCAGATGGAACGGTGATATCATATATACCACAAAAGACAACCGAACCATTTATGCCAACGTGTCCACATCCCTTGTTTTTGATGAAAGCAATAACAACAAAGGAACGGTTTCTATTATCAGAGATATTACTGATAAAAAGATAGCAGAAAATAAATTGCAACAATTAACAGAAAATCAGGAATCAGAAATCGAGAAAAAAGTTGCTGAACTTAAAACTGTTTTTGAAAGAACAACTGATGCGTTTGTTTCTTTTGACAATGACTTGAATTATGTTTTTGTAAACGAAAAAGCCGCTGCATTACACAATTCTAGTGTATCGGAAATGACAGGAAAAAATATAATGTTCTATACACCAAAAAAATCAAGTCCAGAATTTTATGAGGCCTTACTAACTGTCTTAAAAGAAAGAAAAGAAATTCATAACGAATTGAAATATGCATTAACTGGCCAATGGTTTGAAAACTGGATTTATCCCGATGAAACAGGTGTTTCTGTTTTTTACAGAGAAATCACTTCTCGTAAAGAAGAAGAAGCAATAATAATTACCACTAATATAAAATTGGAAGAACTCAATAACAGGTTCGAACTGATTTTAAAAGGAACCAACGATGCTATTTGGGATTGGGATTTGACAACAAATGAAATCTGGGGTAATGACAAGTATTATCAATTATTAAAAAATAAGCCTGAAAACAAATCCAATTTTGAATACTTTATAGAACGCATGCACCCTGATGATGCAAAAAAAGGGATGGAAATTTTACCTGATATTTTTGCTCAGAAAAAAGAAATAATGATTTCTGAGTACCGCTTTTTAAATTCCCAAAATAAATGGATTGTTTTATTCAACAGACAAACGATACTATACAATGATGAAGGTAAACCATATAGAATTTTAGGAGCAATACAAGATATCACCGAACAGAAAAAAATACAGGAGCAAATACTTCATGAAAAAGAAATGTCTGATGTGCTGATCAACAGTTTGCCCGGTGTATTTTATATGTTCAATAAAGAGGGTAAATATATCAGATGGAATAAAAATTTGCTTGACATAACAGGTCTTACAGATGAACAAATGTTATCAACTGCTAGTCCTGTAAATTTTGTTCCTGAAGAACAAAGATCATTATTCGCAGAGAAAATAGCCAACGTATTTAAATCAGGTATTGATTATGTGGAAGGTGATTTATTGGTGAAAGACAATCAAAAAATTCCTTTTTACTTTACGGGTATTTTCATAAAATATAACGGCGAGGATTGTATGATGGGCGTAGGTATTGATATTTCTGAAAAAGTAAAAACACAAAAAGAACTTCGTGATTTGGCCACCCATCTTCAAAATGTAAGAGAAGAAGAACGTACCAGAATTGCCAGAGAAATTCATGATGAATTGGGTCAACAGCTTACCGGCTTAAAAATGGAAATCTCCTGGTTGAATAAAAAAATAAAACCAGAAAACATAGAAGTAAGCAATAAGCTAAAAGATGCTTTGTTTCTCATAGATGATACCGTGAAGAATGTAAGAAGAATTGCCACACAACTCAGGCCCAGCATGCTTGATGATTTGGGTTTGGTATCTGCTATGGAATGGCAAAGTGATGAATTTCAAAAAAGATTCAACATCAAATCTGACATTGCAACCAATCTTGGAAATGCTAAAATCAATGCTGAAAAATCTACTGCTATTTTCAGAATATTTCAGGAAAGTTTGACCAATGTATTAAGACATTCAAAAGCCACAGCAGTAAACACTTTGTTGACTATTGAAGATGATTTATTGGTGATGTCAATAACCGACAATGGTATCGGATTCAATGAAAAGGAAATTAATAAAAAGAAATCGCTGGGCATATTGGGAATGAAAGAAAGAACCATCATGCTAGGTGGTAGTTATCAAATCAGCAGCAAAGAAAATGAAGGCGTAATGGTATTGGTAAAATTGCCCTTAGATGATTAATTTTACAAACCATGATTAGAATATTAATTGCAGACGACCATGCTATTGTTAGAAAAGGCATTCAGCAGATTTTGAGTGAAGGGTTTCCTGATTCAGAAATTGGTGAAGTAGCGAATGCAGAGGCTATGATTAGCAAAATCATGGAGTCTGAATGGGATGTTGTCATCAGTGATTTATCTATGCCGGGCAGAAGTGGGTTGGAAGCCATTCCGCAAATCAAACAAATCAACCCAAAATTACCGGTGTTGATCATGAGCATACATTCCGAAGACCATTACGCCATAAGGGTTTTAAAAGCCGGTGGATCCGGTTATTTGAGTAAAGATTTGGCCCCCGACGAATTGGTAACCGCTGTAAAAAGAGTGCTTACCGGAAAAAAATACATCACTGCAAATGTGGCCGAGAAACTAGCGTCTATGGTTGATAAAGATGATGATAAACCACTTCATCAAATGTTGTCCGACAGAGAGTTTACAGTTTTACAATTACTAGGCTCGGGTAAATCACTTTCCGAAATTGCCGAATCGATGATTCTTTCTATTAACACCGTTAGTACCTACCGCTCCAGAATTTTAGTGAAGATGAATTTGAAAAACAATACCGATATCACGTTGTATTGTATTGAAAATAAGTTGATGTAATGCTGGATAGGCTAGATACTGGATATGCTGGATAGGCTAGATGCTGGATAAACTCCTCAACAAAAACAACAAACAATAAACAACAAACAACAAACATTTCCCCATATCGACGTGTAGTACTATTACTACATTTTTTTAGTTTAAACCTCTGATGTTTAATTGCACATTAACTATACCTTAGCGAAGAATTACAAATAGGCATAATGCTTTTCAAGATATTATTACTATGAATTAACCAGATAAACAAAACTAAAAGGGCTGTCTCAAAAATCCGAGACGGCCTTTTTTTTGCTCAAGCGGATGGTATAACCACGAATTCACGAATTGATTATCGCGGAGAATTGAGTGTTTTGAGATTTCGCAGAGATGATTTGTAATTGCTCGGGGCTAATAGCCACTTCCTTATTATTTATTTTTACTTTCTTATTATTTATTTTTTCCGCCACGACGGCGCGAAGGCAGAAAGTACCACGAAGTTTTTTTGATGTTCTTTATTCCCCCTTCGGTGAAATTTGGTTAACCACGAATGCACGAATTTTTTACCGCGGAGGAGTAGAGAAAATAGAGTTTGCGCAGAGGTTTATGAAAAAGATGCTGCGTTTGCTCGGAGCTAACCGCCACTTTCTTATT
>CANGEZ010000176.1 GCA_947452875.1 Chitinophagaceae bacterium | reverse complement strand
TTGAATGTGAGTGGGCATGTACAATTCATGACTAAAAAATTCTCACCTCCGGGACATTGGATGAATATCGTGGGTATTGCTGCACAAAAAGCGAAATCAGATTTTGCGACTACCGTTTCTGCATACACGCTAACATCAGTTTGTATTTTCGATGCGTTCATTCAATGCTGGAATGCAAAATATGATTACAACACATCCAGACCAGAAACAGTCATCAACAAATACATCGACATCAATTGGAGACCATTTTTACAAACACCTCCTTTCCCTGAGTATACCTGCGGACACAGCACCATCAGCAGTGCGGCTGCAGAAGCGCTTACTAGCATATACGGCGAACCCTTTGCGTATACGGATAGTAGTGAGTTGGAGTTTGGTATTGAAAATCGTTCTTTCAAATCTTTCAGAGATGCGGCTATAGAAAATAACAGCGCAAGATTTTATGGCGGCATTCATTTCCATCCGAGTTGTATTGTTAGCAATACGGCCGGGAGAGAAGTGGGAGATTTTATTGTGGGGAAATTGAAGATGAGGAAGTAAAGCCCCCTCAATCCCCCGAAGGGGGAAGTTGATTATGTTATATTGGATAAGCCACGAATTTTTTGCCATAAAGGCACGAAGGCACAAAGTTTCAAAAAGGAGTTTCACGAAAAGCTCGCAAGGGGGCAAACACTTCCTTATTCCTTATTTTTTCTTTCTTATTATTTATTTCTTTGCCACCAAGGCGCTAAAACACAATGCAAAGACGATTGAAAAAAAATTTGTGCCTTCGTGCCAAATCATCTCTGCGCAAACTCTATCCCCTCCATTCTCCGCGGTAAAAAAATTCGTGAATTCGTGGCTACCCTCTAAATACCCAAAGGGTATTCCCCACCGCAAACGATTGAAATTTTTTACTCGTTTTTTCGCGTCATTTCTTTCCCTAACTTAATTCTAAATTATTTACCATGACTAAAATTTTTCTCGGTTTAGTATTGATTACAACCCTGTTATCATGCAACAATAAAACAACAGAAAAAAAAGACGCCTTTGCTGATGTTCCCAATCGTAAATGGTGGAAGGAAGCTACCGTATATCAGATTTATCCAAGAAGTTTCAAAGACAGTGATGGCGACGGTGTGGGTGATTTGAAAGGCATTGTTTCAAAACTTGATTATATTAAAAGTTTGGGTATAGATGTGGTTTGGCTGAATCCGATATTTGGTTCGCCCAATGCGGATAATGGTTATGATATCAGCGATTACCAGGCCATTATGAAAGAATTTGGAACCATGGAAGATTTCGATGCATTATTGAAAGGCATGCACGATCGAGGCATAAAAATTCTACTTGATTTGGTAGTAAACCATTGCAGCGATCAACACGAATGGTTTAAACAAGCTCGCAGTTCAAGAACCAATCCTTACAGAAATTACTTTCATTGGTGGCCTGCAGAAAACGGCAAACCGCCATTCCGTCCAGGTTCATTTGAAGTGGATGGCAGCGGCTGGAGGTATGATTCATTGACCAATTCTTATTACTTGCATTATTTCAGTTACAAACAACCCGACTTGAATTGGGAAAACCCAAAGCTTCGCAAAGAGATTTTCGACATGATGAATTTCTGGTTCAAGAAAGGAGTTGATGGTTTCAGAATGGATGTGATTCCTTTCATTTCAAAAGACACCAGCTTCCCGGTGATTACGCAAAAAGATATCGACGAAAAATACAATGGCGACTGGAGTCAATACTTGGGTAGCGGCCCATATTTACATCAGTATTTAAAAGAAATGAACAAAGAAGTGTTGAGCAAATACGATTGCATGTCTGTGGCAGAAGGCGCCGGTGTTACATCTGCTACTGCACACGATTTTGTGGATGAAGACAGAAACGAATTGAGCATGCTCTATCATTTTGAAGGTGTTGGTTACGGTTACCAGCCGGGGAAATTCAAAACACCATATCCAGGTGGCATCAAGCTTCCCGGTTTCAAAGCGATTTATTCAAAATGGGATAGTGTATTTGCAGAAAAAGGCTGGGGCACAATCTATTTAGGCAATCACGATCAACCACGCATGGTTACTCGCTGGGGTAATGACGATGCGCAATACAGAGAATTGTCTTCAAAAATGCTAACTACATTTTTATTGACAATGCGTGCAACACCTTACTATTATTTTGGCGATGAGTTGGGAATGAGCAATATCAAATTTGATTCTATCCAGCAATATAAAGACATTGAATCCATCAGCATGTACCAGCAGATTAAAAACAATGGCGGTGATTTGAAGGAATTTATGGAAGCACAGAAGATAACGGCAAGGGATAACGGCAGAACACCGATGCAATGGAATACCGCTGTGAATTCAGGTTTCTCTACAGCTACACCTTGGATTCCTGTAAACAAAAATTATGCAGATGTAAATGTTGAAACACAAGAGAAAAATCCGGCATCAACATTAAACTATTTTAAGAAACTGATTCAGCTGCGTAAGAGTAGTCCAACATTGGTGTATGGAAAATACAGTTTGCTCGACAAAGAAAATCCTGAAGTATATGCCTACACTCGTGAATGGAATGGCGAAAAACTATTGATTTTATTGAGTTTTAGCAATAATGGTGGAAGCTTTACTTTAACTCCGGAAATGAAAACAGGAGAAGAGCTTATCAATAATTACGAATCCAAATTATCAGTAGAAAACAATCTTGTAAAATTAAAACCTTGGCAGGCGGTAATTGTAAAAATAAAATAGGAATTTTACAACTCTAAAAATAAAAAACTAATGAAGAAAATTCTTTTCGTGTTCATGCTGTTTGTTGCTGTAACATCATCAGCCCAGCAAGCACCCGCATATCTCAATTCGAAATTGCCAATTGAGCAAAGAGTAAAAGATTTATTGAGTAGAATGACGCCTGAAGAAAAAGCAGGTCAGCTCAATCAGTTGAATGGCGGTGCCTTTACCGGTCCGGCTGTAAATGATAATGGGCAGAAAGAAAAAATGCAATTGGTAAAAGAGGGAAAGATGGGATCACTCTTGAATGTAATTGGTGCTGCGGATACCAGAGCCATTCAGGAAGTGGCGATGCAATCACGATTGAAAATTCCATTGGTTTTTGGATACGATGTGATACATGGATTTAAAACTATTTTTCCAATTCCGCTGGCAGAAGCTTGTAGCTGGGATTTGAATCAAATAGAAAAGAATAGCGGTGTTGCTGCTAAAGAAGCTGCATCAGCTGGTATTCACTGGACCTTTGCACCGATGTGTGATATCAGTAATGATCCACGTTGGGGAAGAGTGATGGAAGGAGCCGGCGAAGATCCATATTTGGCAGCAAAGATTTCAGGAGCACGTGTTAAAGGCTTACAAGGTTCGCAATATGATAACCAGCATATCATGTCTTGTGTAAAACATTTCGCTGTTTATGGTGCGGTTGAAGGCGGAAGAGAATACAATACTGTAGATGTTTCGCGAGTGCAATTGTGGAATAAATATTTACCTTCTTACAAAGGTGCAATTGATGCTGGAGCAGCTTCTGTGATGAATGCATTCAATATTTTCGAAGGTGTTCCTGCAAGTGGAAATAGATATTTGGTAAATGATGTATTGAAAAAGAAATGGGGTTACAAAGGCTTTTTAGTGAGCGATTGGGCTTCATTCAAAGAAATGATTACCCATGGTTATGCAGCTGATGATAAAGATGCGGCATATAAAGCCATCAAAGCCGGAAGCATGATGGATATGGAATCTAAAGTTTCTTACAAATACATTCCTGAGTTGTTGAAGGAAGGTAAAGTAACTATGGCCGAAGTTGATGAAGCTGTTGGAAAAATTTTGTATTATAAATTCAAGTTAGGATTGTTTGAAGATCCTTTCAAATATTGCAATGAAGGCAGAGAAAAAGAAAACTTGTTTACCGATGCCAACAGAAAAATTGCCAGAGAAGCAGCAGCTAGTTCAATCGTAATGTTGAAGAACAGTAAAAATGTATTGCCTTTAAATAAAAATGCTAAAATTGCATTAATAGGATTATATGCTGAGAGCAAAGAAGACATGTTTGATTTTTGGGTAGCACAGGGAAAAACAGAAGAAGCGGTTTCCGTTTTTGATGGCTTGAAATCAGCATTTCCAAATCTGACTACATACGCTCCAGGGTACAAAGCAGATAACACTACGAATGACACCTTATTAACTGCAGCAAAAATAGCATCTCAAAATGCAGATGTAATCCTGGTTAATATCGGCATTAGTGGTAAAATGGCCGGAGAAGACAGAGCATTGGGAAATCCACAAATTTCAGCAGGACAGATTCAATTATTAAAAGCATTACGTGAAACGGGAAAGCCAGTTGTAGCCTTAGTTTCAAGCGGCAGACCATTGGTACTTACAGAAGCAGAACCGCTTACAGATGCAATCTTACAATGCTGGATTTTAGGAACAGAGCATGGTAATGCCATTGCGGACGTGTTGAGCGGAGATGTAAATCCATCTGCAAAAACAGTGATGAGTTTCCCTTATGCAATTGGACAAATTCCTGTTTATTACAATCATTTTAATACTGGTCGTCCTACAACGGATGATCCTGCAGGAAACTGGTATAGCCGTTACCGTGATATCCCAAGAGATCCATTGTATCCTTTTGGTTTTGGATTGAGCTATTCGGATTTTACTTACAGTGATTTGAAAATATCTTCTTCAACCATGAAGAAAACGGACAAACTAACGGTAACGGTAACCCTAAAAAATAACAATTCAGTTACGGGAGAAGAAGTGGTACAATTGTACATCAGAGATTATACCGCTTCAATTGTAAGACCTGTAAAAGAATTGAAGGCATTTCAAAAAATAAAACTTGCCGGTAATTCATCTCAAACAGTAACTTTTACTTTGACAGCAAAAGATTTATCATTCTTTGACGCTGATGGTAACACGATATTTGAACCTGGTAAATTCTCAGTGTTTGTAGGTGGCAATTCGAGAGATGTGTTGGAGGCAAAGTTTGAGGTGAAGTAGTGAATGCTGGATAGGCTGGATGCTAGATACTGGATAAGCAGGATAGGTTTGAAAGGTTCAATGAGTTCAGTAGGTTCAAAAGGTTGCTTCTGACGGAAGAGGGATGCATTAATATTTTACAGATTTGGTGTTAGGCGTTTTGCGTTAATTGTTCATTCGTTTCTATTACATTTATAGAAATATACAATTCAAAACATCTCCAAACGAACAACACCAAACATCAAACGCCAAACAAATGAAATTTATA
>CANGEZ010000175.1 GCA_947452875.1 Chitinophagaceae bacterium | reverse complement strand
TTTTGTTTGGACCAGCTTCGACTATATACGGAAGCGATGCGTTAGGTGGCGTGATTGCTATGTACACCAAAAAACCTGAACTTAGTTTGAATCAAAAAAAACATTTCGAATTAAATGCTTTTTCAAGATATGGATCTGTTGATAATGAAATTACGGCTCATGTAGATGTGAATGCAGGCAATCAAAAACTGGCTTCATTTACATCGTTGAGTTTTTCAAATTTTGGAGATTTGAAAAGTGGTAGAAACAACAATCCATTTTACAAAGAAGGCTATGCGAAAAGATTGTATTACGTTGACAGAATCAATAACAAAGATAGCTTGGTGAAAAACACTAAACCTTATTTGCAATTGTTCAGCAGTTATCATCAGTATGATGTCGTTCAAAAGTTTTTACTGAAAACATCTGCAAATAAAGAGCACGGACTGAATGTACAATTTTCAAATTCATCCGACGTGCCGAGATATGACAGGCTTACCGATCCAAGTTCATCAGGATTAAAATATGCATCATGGTATTATGGTCCGCAAACAAGATTACTTGCCGCCTACGATTTCAATAAAAAAAGCAGCAATGGCTTTTTTCAGCAAATTCATTACGGCATCAATTATCAACATGTAGAAGAAAGTCGTCATACTAGAAAATTCAATTCAACTTCATTGCAAAACAGAAATGAAAATGTAAATGTGTGGGGCGCCAATCTGGATATGAATAGACAGCACAACCAGCATGATATTCGAGTTGGAATCGATGCACAATATAATACCTTGCAATCAACCGCCAATCAGTTAAACATCAATACAGGCCTCAGCAGTAAACTTGATACTCGCTATCCTGATGGCAAAAACAACATGCTTAATGTAGCTGCCTATTTTTCTCATAGCTGGAAGAAAAACAAAACCATAACATTTACTGATGGCATTAGAGCTGGCTTCAGCATTTTACATTCTACTATTGCAGATTCTTCATTTTTTCATTTACCGTATAACGACATCAACCAAAAAAATGCAGTGTATTCAGGCAATACAGCTGTCATCTTTAATTTAAAAAATGGATGGAAAAATTCATTTCAAATTTCAACAGGATTTCGTGTTCCCAACATAGACGACTTAAGTAAAATATTTGAATCAGCTCCGGGAGCCGTTATTGTACCCAACGAAAATTTAAAACCGGAAAAGACCATTACCATTGAGACAGGAATTTCAAAATATTCAAGCAACAAACTGAACTGGGAAAACAATATTTATTACACTCGATTTTTTGATGCAATTGTTACTGGCCCTTTTAATTACAATGGAAAAGATTCAATCAACTACGATGGTAGCATGAGTCAAGTATTGGCGAATCAAAATCAGCGCAAAGCTTTTATCTACGGCTTCTCCTCTAATTTAAAATTGAATTTGACACGAAATTTCGATTTGTCTTTGGCAGCAAATTATACCCATGGAGAAATTGTTAGAGACAGTGTCAATTCGAACTTAGATCATATTCCGCCCTTCATGATGAAAGTACAAGCGAACTATCAATATCAAAAATGGAATTTTGGATTTAATGTCAAT
This sequence comes from Chitinophagaceae bacterium, assembly GCA_947452875.1. GTDB lineage: Bacteria > Bacteroidota > Bacteroidia > Chitinophagales > Chitinophagaceae > Ferruginibacter. The sequence continues at coordinate 3,694 of CANGEZ010000175.1, read as the reverse complement.
TATAATGGTTGGAAAAGAATCGCTGATTATTATTTGAATGGGGAAGACAATGAACAATATGCAACTTCAGCAGGAATGCCAGCATGGATCATTGCAAATTTTAGGGTGTCTTATAAATTCAATAACATGCTGAATGTACAAGCGGGGGTTGATAATATTTTTGATACCCAATACAGAACATTTGCGAGTGGCATTGATGGAGCAGGAAGAAATGTTTTTTTGAGTTTGAGATTTCATCATTAATATTTAACCGCAGAGAAGAGAGGGAGTTGAGTTTACGCGGAGGTTTTTTAAGCAAATGATTTTGGGCTACATTATTTTTGTTCCATAGGAACAATTCGTCTTTAGCCCGAAATGATGATGATGGTTATTCGTTCCATAGGAACGTTTGGTGAAATGATGTAGCCACGAATTCACGAATTTTATACCGCGGAGAAGAGAGCGTATTGAGTTTTCGCAGAGAGTCATAAAACAAATAATTTTAACTCTCAGATTTTTGTTCCATAGGAACAATTCGTCTTTAGCCCGAAATGATGATGATGGTTATTCGTTCCAGAGGAACGTTTGGTGAAATGTCTGGTAGCCACGAATTTTTTTACCGCGGAGAAGAGAGCGTATTGAGTTTTCGCAGCGATTATTTCACTAATGTTTAAATTGAAATCATAAAAAAATCCGGGTCCAGCCCGGATTTTTTTATTTCTATTATTTCTATTTTTTTAAGAGTCCTTCTTTTTGCAATTTAGAAACGACATCGTTTACATAGTCTTTAGCGAATTTCTGAAGACTTTCGGGATTGAATAATTCAGATTGAATAGACACCATGAGTTCTTGTGATGCTGCATCGTATAAATTGCTTTGCAAGAAATAACTATGGTTGTTGCTGTAATATCCCGGTGTAGAAACTGAAGGACGCCAATAATCGTAATAGTTGAACATGTTGCTGTTCCATCTATAATAAGGCAATGGCGCATAAACAGTAGTTCCCGGTGTGTACCTTACATTTTCTTCTTTTTTGAGCATGGTGACGATGAAAGCCGCATCACAACCAGATGATTTCACCCCTTCTATGACAGCTTCTTTTGAAGGTATTTCCGGATTAGAAAGTGATGGTGGAATAATTGATATGCTGCTTACCAACTCAAAACCTCTGTCTTTAGCTCTAGCAACAAGTGCATCTTCAACCGCTTTCCTTGCTTGTATGTCTGCTGTTTGAGCCAGAACAAATATTTTTTTATAGGACTTTTGCTCCATCTTCTCTTTGTTTACCCATACTCCGGTAAGCTGATTTGAAGAACAAGAACAAACTAACACAATCACGAAGGCCGCAATTGTAAGAACTGAGAAATTTTTCATTATTATTTTTTTGTGCGTAAATATCAATATAATTTTTTAAATGGAAGATTTGTTTTACTAGCTTCTCAACTTCAAGAATTGGTTTTTGTTTAAATTCGATTTAATTTATTTTCCGTTTAACCTTTAATTAACCAAGGTTTAGATTAAATTTGCGCCACAAGAAATTGATATGAGAAAAATTATTTTTGTACTATTTGGACTAATTGTAAATCTTTCATTGTTTGCTCAAACGGCACTGCCAAAGATCAATACTCAGAAAAATCTTCCCAACGATCATTTTATGGTTCAGGTTTCTTCTGATTATTGGCTAAATGCTCCTGATAGCATAAGCAGCCATAGAGACGGAAGCACAAGAGGTGCAAATATGTACTTTATGATAAACAAGCCATTTCAAACAAATGCTCATTTTAGTGCTGCATTTGGTTTGGGTATTGGCTCCAGTCATCATTTTTTCAACAGAATGAATGCAGATATCACAGGTGTTACTCCTGTTCTTAAGTTCAATGCTTTGGACACTTTGACAAGATTCAGTAAATATAAAATCAGCACAACTTATCTTGAATTACCTATTGAAATCAGATATTTTTCTAAGCCGGAAAACCCTAACAAATCAGTGAAATTTGCTGTTGGCGTAAAAGTAGGAACCTTGCTGAATGCTCATTCAAAAGGCAAAACGCTAGTTAATGCTTCAGGTACCAAGTTAAAGGATTATACCGAAAAGTTAACTTCAAAAAGTTATTTCAACACTACTCGTTTGGCAGTTACTGCAAGAGTTGGATATGCTAACTTTTCAGTTTTTGGTAGCTATAACATTACCCAAATTTTCAAGGATAAAGTGGCAGCCAACATGAGTTTGCTTCAAGTTGGGATTAATTTAACGGGATTGTAATTGTTGGGGCTTCACCGCTGAGAATGGAGTTTTGAGAGGTTACGCAGAGGTTAATCTACATTACTCTGTTGGTTATTATACTCCTTAATTCTAATTCCTTGTTCCAAATCCCATAATTCCAAACTCCCAATTCACCAATCCCCTAATTCCTAATTCCCAACTCCAATTTCAAACAACATTAATTTTTTGATTTTTTTCTCCTTTAATTAGCATCGTTCTTGTTTGCTGACCTAGTATAGTTTATTTTTGCGCTTCAATTTATGCTATCTCTATTATGAGCGATGCAATCAAACACGAATGCGGACTTGCTTTTATCAGGCTCAGAAAGCCTTTCAGTCATTATCAGCAAAAATATCAGGATGTACTTTATGGTTTAAATAAGCTATATCTGTTGATGGAAAAACAACACAACAGAGGCCAAGACGGCGCAGGTGTGGCAGCTTTAAAATTAGATACAGAACCTGGTTATCCATTTTTACACAGAATACGCAGCAATGCCAACCAGCCTATTGCAGATTTATTTGAGAGAATAGGAAGAGAAATCAAAGAGATTGAAAGAAATCATACGGATATTAAAAATCACCCCGGACTGTTAAAAGGTCATTTTAATTTTATGGGTGAGATTTTACTGGGTCATTTAAGATACGGCACTCAGGGAAAAAATGACATCGCTTTTTGTCATCCTTTCATAAAACAAAATATTGTTCCTTCAAGAAATATTGCATTAGCCGGAAATTTCAATCTGGTAAATACAGAAGACCTTTTTAAGGAAATTTCACTGCAGCCTGATGATTTTCAAAAACAAAGTGATTTGGCTGCTATGATGGAAGTGATGCATCATTTTCTCGTTAAGGAAGACGAAGCCCATCCTGGTGAAACAGATATATTATTATCGGTGCTTAAAAAAGCAGTTCCTTTATTTGATGGTGGATTTCATGTTGCGGGAATGATTGGCAACGGTGATTCTTTTATCGTAAGAGATGCGCATGGCATCAGACCATCTTACTATCACATTGATGATGATATAATTGTTGCCGCCAGCGAAAGAGCAGCAATCCGAACCGCATTCAACCTTGAAGAAAATGAGGTTAAGGAACTGATGCCGGGAACCGCGTTAATCATCAAAGCAGACGGAAACTACAGCATCGAACAAGTTACTGAAGCCAAAGAAAGAAAAGCCTGCAGCTTTGAAAGAATTTATTTCAGCAGGGGCAGCGATGAAAAAATTTATAGAGAAAGAATTGCTTTGGGTTATAACCTCAGCGATATTGTTTTGAAATCGATTGATTATGACCTTAGAAATACCATTTTTTCTTTTATACCCAACACGGCAGAAATAGCATTCTATGGTTTAATCAAAGGAGCGGAAGACTATCTCAACAAAATCAAAACTGAGAGAATCCTCAGTTGGCAAAAAGATTTTGATGAAGAGAAGCTAACGGAAATGATCAA
>CANGEZ010000174.1 GCA_947452875.1 Chitinophagaceae bacterium | reverse complement strand
TAACATAATGTACTTATTGAACCTTTTGAACATCTGGAACCTTTTGAACTTTATATCTTTTCCAGGATTTCAGTTATCTTCTTACAAGCATATTCAATCTCATCATCGCTGATATTCAAAGGCGGTGCGATTCTCAATGCATTAGAAGCAAATAAAAACCAGTCAGTAAAAACACCTTCCTCAATCAACGCATCAATTATTTTTTTGTTGGTTTCGAAATCATCAAACCAAACAGCAATCATCAATCCGGCACTGTTTACTTTATTGATTTTCGGATGGACAAGTAACTGACGAAACAAAGATTCTTTTTCTTTTACAGTAGCAACAATGTTGTCAATGATAAGATAATTGAATGCGGCCAAACCTGCTGCACAAGAAACTGGATGTCCGCCAAAAGTATTGATGTGACCTAATACAGGATGATGAGTAAACGAATCCATGATTTTTTTATCCGCAACAAAAGCTCCCAATGGCATACCTCCGCCTAAAGCTTTTCCTAATAATAGAATGTCAGGTACGATACCAAATTGTTCAAAAGCCCAAAGTGTTCCGTTTCTTCCAAATCCGCATTGTATTTCATCAAGCACCAGCAAAGTTCCGGTGGCAGTACATTTTTCTCTTAAAGCTCTAAGCCAATTGATATCAGGCATGTTTACTCCGGCTTCTGCCTGAATAGTTTCTGCAATGACACAAGCCGTGTTTTCATCAATCGCATGTAAATCATCAAATGAATTATAATTCAATTGAACAATGCCAGGAAGCAAAGGACGAAATGCTTGTTGCCAATATTCGCTACCCATCACACTTAACGCACCTTGCGTACTTCCGTGATAAGAATTTTTAAAAGAAACCATTGAAGTTCTTCCTGTAAACCGTTTGGCCAATTTCATAGCACCTTCTGTGGCTTCACTTCCACTTGCCGTAAAAAAAACTGAATTCAAATTTTCGGGTAAATGTTCTGTCAATTTTTTTGCATAATGAACTTGTGGATTTTCTACAAACTCTCCATACACCATGATATGCAAGTATTCGTCGGCTTGTTTTTTGATGGCAGCAACTACATCCGGATGACGATGACCAACATTACAAACACTGATACCGGCAATTAAATCTATATATTCTTTTCCATCAACATCCCACATTTTAGAACCTTCCGCCTTCACAATATTCAAACACAATGGAGCTTCTGAAGTTTGTCCAACATGCCTTAAAAAAAGTTCTCTGTTATTCATAATGTTCAATTGTATTTACAGCTACGAATGAATCAATATCGTATTTTTACGCAAGTTATACTAATTGCCATTACATTTTGTTTCGAAATTTCTTTGGAATAATTCAAATGTGATTCAGCTTTATCCTTAATTTTTTAATTTATGTCATTTATTTTTCCGGTGGAAGGTATCTCACCAAAATGGGGTGAAAATTGTTTTATCGCTCCTAATGCCACAATAGTTGGAAACGTTGAAATGGGCGATGAATGCAGCGTTTGGTTCAATGCGGTCATTCGCGGTGATGTCAATTTTATTAAAATCGGCAATCGTGTTAATATTCAAGATGGCGCGATTATACATTGTACTTATCAAAAATGCGGCACAATTATTGAAAATAATGTTAGCATCGGACACAATGCAATCGTACATGGATGCGTTATACATCAGAATGTGCTGGTAGGTATGGGTGCTATCGTGATGGACAATGTTCAAATTGGAAGTAATAGCATCATTGCCGCTGGCGCTGTAGTTCTTGAAAATACTATTGTAGAACCCGGAAGTATTTACGCCGGTGTTCCAGCGAAAAAAGTAAAAAACATCAGCGAAGCATTAATAAGCGGAGAGATAAACAGAATCGCCGGTAATTATGTAAAGTACAGCGAGTGGTTTAAGAATTTGTGAAATTAACCCGATACATGATTACGTTTTATAAAACTCTTATTATCTTCATTCGATGAAAAAATTATTACCATTAGTATTGTTTATTTGTATACTTGAAAGTTGTTCAATTTTTAATCGTTCTCCAAAAACAGGATGCCCCGTAAGTGGCGCCGCCATTGGAGCCGAAAGAATTGCTTCGGGTGATCAAAAAGCAATAAGAGCAGCCAATAAATCTAAGTTCAAAGGTGGACGAAAGATCTATTAGCTGTCAAAGTTTGTAAACCAATTTTAATCATACCTATATTAAAACCCAAAACCATGTCGTACCAATTAAAAACTAAATCCGGAGCCACCGAAGCTGTTATCGATGATAACTGCGGAATCTCAAAATTTTATGCAATCGCTCACACTTTGTCAGACAAGCTTGAAGTCATTTTCATGAATCAAGTTGATGATACTGAAACACTAGATTGGGATTTCAAATACAAAGGCCAATTCTTAACGCTACACTACAATATTTTCGAAGGTGTTAGCATTTTTCCTCAACCTACAAAAAGTTTAAAAACAGATAGTCAAGCTGTGATTGAAGTGGCTCATTTCCTTGAAAGAAATGCATTTTAATTAAAATGAAACGTCTTCAATTGACTCAAAAATAGTAAGGTAACTTATATATCTTTCCATAGAAATGCTGTTGTGCGGAAGTGCAACAGCATTTTTTATAGCACAACCTGGCTCATTAATATGCACACAGTTATTAAACTGACAGTCATGCATAATCGCTCTCATTTCCGGAAAATAATGTGCAAGTTCGCGCTTGTCCATATCAAACAATCCAAGCTCTCTAATACCTGGTGTATCTATGATACTGCCGCCATCTTTTAAATCAAACATCTCTGCAAATGTTGTGGTATGCATTCCTTTCCCACTCCAATCACTTACATCTTTTGTTCTCAAATTGTACTCAGGAAATAGATGATTGATGAAAGTTGATTTCCCTACTCCTGAATGACCGCTTAATAAAGTGGTTTTATTTTTTAAAATCTCTCTGATCTCATCCAAACCTTTATTCTCTTTGATGCTGACAGCTAAAACCTTGTATCCAATGTCTTCATATCTTTTCTTTACTTCATCAAGTTTTTCGAGGTCTTTAGATTTCAACAAATCTATTTTATTGAAAACAATAATAGCCGGTACACGATAAGCTTCCGCTGTAATTAAAAATCTGTCAATAAATCCTGTAGATGTTTTAGGATCTTTGATGGTGGCAATCAACAAGGTCTGATCAAGATTTGATGCAACAATATGATGCTGGTTTTTATTGTGAGGTGATGTTCTGTTGATATAATTTCTTCTCTCTTCAATGGCTGTTATCACCGTGCTTTCTATGTCCTCCTCATTTTCAATGTTAACCACATCTCCTACTGCAATGGGATTTGTAGAAGTAATATTATCAATCTTGAATTTCCCTTTTATACGTGCATTAAACACTTGCCCCAGTTCATTTTTTACAATGTACCAGCTGCCTGTAGATTTATAAACGATTGCACGCATGATTGAATTGATTAAGATAAATATTTTCCTACAATAGGCATTCTTCTTCCTACACCAAATGCTTTGGGTGAAACTCTGATAATCGGACAAAACTGATTTCTTTTATACTCATTCGTGTTCACCAACTTTAAAATTCTATCGACCAACGCAGCATCAAATCCCAATGATTTAATTTCCGCAGGTCCCATGGCATTTTCTATGTACTGATACAAAATTTTATCAAGAATGTCGTACACCGGCAAACTGTCACTATCTTTTTGATCTGGCCTTAATTCAGCACTGGGATCTTTAATTAGAATATTTTGAGGAATGATTTCAGTTACTCTGTTGATGTATTTTGCCAATTCATAAATCTGTAGTTTATAGCAATCGCCCAATACACCTAAGCCTCCGGCCATATCTCCATAAAGCGTTCCATATCCTGTTGACAATTCACTTTTGTTTGATGTGTTGAGCAATACATAACCAAATTTATTCGCAATGGCCATCAACAAATTTCCTCTGATTCTACTCTGAATATTTTCTTCTGCTAATCCCGGTAAACTGTCTTTAAACAAAGGTTCTAGTGTTTCCAGAAAAGATTGATTAATAGTTTCAATTGAAATTTGATGATAAGGATTATCAAGCCTTTTACTGAGTTCAATAGCATCAGCAACAGAATGATCACTTGAATATTTGGAAGGCATCAATACTGCAGTAACATTTTCTTTACCCAAAGCCTCAACTGCCAAAGCCAACGTAACAGCGCTATCAATACCTCCACTGCTTCCGAGTATCGCTTTTTTAAAGCCCATTTTATTGAAATAGTCTTTAATACCTGTAACAAGTGCACGATGAATAAGCTCAATATTCAAATCAGGAAGCAAGGTTGCAGGATCAAAAACATGAGTTGGAATAACTGCTGCGTTTTCAATGATAGGTTGTTGAAACGTACCATCATTATTCAAATCAAATGATTGTAAATCTTCTTCAAAAGATGATAAACGTCCACATAAATTACCATGTTTATCAAATGCAAGAGAAGCACCATCAAATACAATTTCTGTTTGACTGCCCACTGCATTACAATAAAACATGGGCATGGCGTATTTTAAAACATTAGCTTTTACAACAGCTTTTCTATCTTCATCATGAGTATAGTCAAAAGGAGACGCTGATAAATTAATCATGAAATCCGGTTGCTGCATCATCAATTTATCCATGGGGCAAATGGTGTAAAGTGGATTGTCTCCCAAATTCCAAATGTCCTCGCAAATGGTCACCGCAATCTTTTTACCTTTACATGAAATCACATTCCATGTTGATGCAGGTTCAAAATACCTGTCCTCATCAAAAATATCATAGGTTGGCAAACATGTTTTTTGAATGGTTTGTTTGATTATTCCATCTTCTATAAAATAAGCCGCATTGTATAAATCTTTGCCTTCTTTGACAGCATTTCTTTGAGGCGCTCCTACCAATACTGCAATTCCAATCGCTTCTTTCGCAATCGCCTCAATCGCGTTTTCACACTTCTCAATAAAGTCTTTGAAATATAGAAAATCTCTAGGTGGATAACCACATACACTTAATTCACTGAAAACAATCAAATCGCCGCCTTCCATCTTAGCTTGATGAATAGCCCTTATAATCTGCGCAGTGTTGTATTCAAAATTACCAATGCGGTAGTTTTGCTGTGATAGAAATATTTTAATCATAAATAATAATGCTTCAAACAACTCCCGAATTTTAAAGGATTGAAGTAACTTCGCTACTCGGTAATTGTAAAGTGTAAAGTTAATTCATTTGTATGCGTTTCTTCATTTCTTTGATTTTCTGTATAGTTTTTTTTTCTTGTAATAACCATGC
>CANGEZ010000173.1 GCA_947452875.1 Chitinophagaceae bacterium | reverse complement strand
GCTTTCAACAATACTTTATCGTCAACCACATTAGATTCAAAACTCACCTCATGGTGTATCAAATCGTTGAAAGTGATGATTTCGTTTTCAGGCATTTTGATTCTGATGACATGACGTGTTCCTGCCTGTAATAATTTCTCAACTTCTTCAGCGGAAATGGTCAGCGAGTTTTTCATTCTCGCACGAATACGAGCATCATATTGAGGAGAAGGATTTTCATCTGTCTTGAAATCATTTCTCATTTGTTCGAGCTCTTCTGAAGTATCAAATGCATAATAAGCATGGCCATCTTTTATCAATTGTTCTGCATATTGGCGATACATGGCTTTTCTTTCGCTTTGACGATATGGGCCGTATTCGCCAGGTTTGATGGTACTTTCATCAGGTTCCATACCACACCAATTCAAGCAATCATAAATGTATTGTTCGGCGCCTTCCACAAAACGAGTTTGGTCGGTATCTTCAATTCTCAAGATAAATTCACCGCCATGTTTTTTGGCAAACAGATAATTGTATAACACGGTACGTACGCCACCTAGATGTAATCCTCCGGTTGGACTTGGCGCAAATCTTACTCTCACTTTTCCAAAGCTGTTGTTCATCATAAAAGTCTATTTTTCGCGAATTTTGGCTCGCGGTGCAAAGATAAGTTTTGGAAGAGGTTTTGGAGAGAAAAAATTTTCGGATGGATAGAGCTAGAAAAGCTGGATAAGCTAGATACTGGATCCTAGATACTGGATAAGTCTACTTCTCAGCAATGTCTCCTGAAAGGGACGTTGCGTATCTGATTAGCTGGATATTTTGTTCAAAAGGTTTAATGAGTTCAAAAGGTTCAATAAGTTAGACAGCCGATGAACATCTTAAATTTTTGAATAAATTTTCAGTTACTAATTCCGATTGTGACGTAAGTAGCTCAATAAGTCGAAAACCTTTTGAACAAATTGAACCTTTCAAACCTATTGAACTACAATTTAATCGCTGCTTCCAACGCCAACGTAATCATCGGATTCAACGACTTCTCCCTTTCATCAGCAGAAATCTTTTCATGAGTGGGAATCACATCAGAGATGGTAAGTAAAGTAGCTGCTTTCTTTCCTAAAAATTTGGCATTGGCAAAAAGGGCGAAGGCTTCCATTTCAACAGCCATGCATTTATGTTCATCTGCAATCACAGGTAAAGCCGGATTTTTTCTATAAAAAATATCACTAGAATGAATAGCGCCTGTTCTTATTGATGACTTTAATTCCTTTGCAGTTTCATTAATGATATCATAAGCATTTCCCTGATGAGGAATGGCATTGCCTTCGATTTCGAAAGCATATTTCGCAAAGGTTGATTCGCTGCAAGCCACATCAACATTTATCAGTTCATATAATTTGATATCGGCATGATAAGAACCAGCAGTTCCAATTCTGATGATGCAATCCACACCATATTCATTGAACAACTCGTATGAGTAAATGCCGATAGAAGGACAACCCATACCACTGGCACCGATGGTGATGCGCACACCTTTATAAGTGCCGGTATAAAAAAATATATTTCTTGTAGTGCTTACCAATACTGGATTTGTGAGCCAATTCTCTGCAATGTATTTTGCTCTTAACGGATCTCCGGGCATTAAAACTATCGGTGCGATGTCTCCCAGTTGTGCTGCGATATGAATACTCATGAGTAAATTTTAGCGAGTGAAGATATTCAATTTTTAGGATGATTTGAAAATTTGGTAATGAGATGATTTGATAATGTGTCAGTTAAGGACTTTGACCAAGTTGTAAGATTAAGTTGATAAAGGATTTAGGAATTGAGATGCCTATGAATGGAAGTGCTTTCTGATATTGCAATATTGCAATATCGCAATATTACGTGTTCTCAACTCAAACAGCCAAATATTTTCACTAAATTTTCTTCAGTCTCACTAAAGTTTCTTCAACCACCACTTTCACCCAAAAAAAAGACCACGCCTAAGCATGGTCGAGTCATTATAAATCTTATAATTTGAAAATAAGTTCAATTGATGTCATTTTACATTTCCATCAATCTTTTGAACAAATTGAACCTTTTAAAACTTTGTAATTTTTTATGGAAGCGTGATTGTTCTGGGTTGATAATTATTAATAGAAATAGTTGCTATTGCATCACAAGTTCCATTGCCAAAATCTAAAGTAGCAAAATGATTAGGTCCTTGAAATCTTATAGAACCTTCATCAACATGATCGCAATCTACTCTTTTATGAAGTGGAGTTTCAATTGTAGCGGTTCTGCTATCTCCTGAGGAATTGGTGATTATAGAAGATCCAGTAATTGAAAAGGCATCATCCAATAAAATTCTTGGTGTATTGTTTCCAGCAACTTGTGTTATTTGTTTTAGTCCACTGTGAAACCAAAAGCGTCCATCCGGGGCCGTTATCTTTCCGTTTACAATTTGTCGACTCCAACTTCTTACAGTTGCAGTACTGGTGTTTGTCCAGGTAATAGTTCCTTCTTTTTTGTAGCCGTTTACATAATAATTATCAAATGTCATAATAGCCGTACTGCCTGTTAAGCGGAATGAATCTGAGAGTACAATGTGAACAATCCCACTTCTTTCGATGTTTGAATTGGGATTGGTACAACCACTTCCAAAATCCAGTGTGATTGTTTTTGGGAATGCTCCAGGAGAAACGGTTACGGTTGCACAACTTAGAGTGCCATTATCAATTACAGGAGCTTTATTTCCGGAAAGTCCCAGACTTTCTGTTGTTTCATCTAACACATTATTTGCATCGTCAGTAAGACTTTCGCTGATAGCTTGTTTGCCTGTCAAATCAAAAGTAGTTTCTATTTCTCCTGAAAGTGTGTTGTTTTTTTTGCAAGAACTGAATCCAAGCAAAATAATTCCGGAGATAAGAGGAAGTAATAATTTTATTTTCTGCATTATCTATATTTTTGTGTGACAAAGTTCAAAACTAATAATTACAATTCATAAATAAAAGTAAGCTATTGTTCTATTTTGTTAAAACTCCTTTTTTTTTACAATGGCTTTACAGCAGTTGCATTTGGAATATTAAAACAACTGATCAAAAAATCTATCTCAGTTTTGATGATGGTCCTCATCCTGTAATTACAAATTTTGTTTTAGATGAATTAAAGAAATACAATGCAAAAGCTACCTTTTTTTGTATTGGTGATAATGTTGTAAAATATCCTGAAGTGTATAAACGAATCATTGATGAAGGACATGCAGTTGGCAATCACACACACAATCATTTGAATGGATGGAAAACAGAGGATAAAAAATATCTCGAAAATATTGATGCTGCTAAAAAGTATATCGACAGTGATTTGTTTCGTCCGCCTTATGGGAGAATAACACGATTTCAATTGAGCCAGTTGAAAGCAAATCGATTTAAATTAACTCCAATCATGTGGACAGTTTTAAGTGGCGATTTTGATCCATCGATTTCAAAGGAAACTTGCAGAGATCATGTGATCACAAATGCTACAACAGGCTCCATTGTTGTATTTCATGACAGTGAAAAGGCCAATGAAAGAATGAGTTTTGCATTACCTGAGGTTTTGAACTATTTTTCTGCAAAAGGATTTGTTTTTGAAAAAATTACTACTAACATTTTATAAATGATCATAGATACGCACGCACATCTTTATTTGGAAGAATTTGAAAAAGATATTGAATCGGTAATTGATCATTCAAAAGAAAATGGTGTTTCCCAAATTTATTTACCTGCGATTAACAGCGAAACACATGAAGCCATGGTTGCGTTGTCAAATCGTTATCCTGCATATTGTAAACCGTTGATTGGATTGCATCCTTGTTATGTGAAAGCTGGTTACGAAAACGAATTACAAATTGTTCATGATTATTTGAGTCGGTATGAATTTTCTGGAATAGGGGAATGTGGACTAGATTTTTATTGGGATAAAACATTTGTGAAGGAACAATATATTGCGCTTGAATATCAAATTCAATTGGCCATAAAAAATAAATTGCCAATTATATTACACACCCGAAATGCGACGCAGGAAACCATTGATGTGATTCGTAAGCACAAGACTGAAAATTTGAAAGGCATTTTTCATTGTTTCGGCGGGACTATTGAAGAAGCCCAACAGATTATTGAATTGGGTTTTTATTTAGGCATCGGGGGAGTGGTAACATACAAGAATGCCGGCTTGGATAAAGTGTTGGAAAGTATAGATTTGAAGCATATTGTATTGGAAACAGATGCTCCTTATTTAACGCCAGTTCCACATCGCGGGAAAAGAAATGAAACAGCCTATTTAAAAATCATTGCTGAGAAAATTGCAAGCATTAAAAATTGTAGTTTTGAAGAAGTGGCAAAAATTACGAGTGAGAATGCGATGATGGTTTTTGAGAAATAACAATAATTGTTTGGGGTTTGGTGTTTGGCGTTATTTGTTAAACACCAAACACCAAATACCAAACCCCAAACCCCAAACCCCAAATCAAAACATGAACATCAACGAACTCTACCAAATCTACCTCCAACATCCTTCCATTCAAACGGACACGCGTAGACTAAAAGTAGGAGATATTTTCTTCGCACTTAAAGGAGACAATTTCAATGGCAATGAATATGCACATACCGCTTTAGAAAAAGGCGCTTCTTATTGTGTGGTTGATGAGTTGATAGGAGCGGAAGACAATCGATTAATTAAGGTTGACAATGTACTTGAGACTTTACAAGCATTGGCTAAAAAACATCGCGAGCACTTCAATATACCATTTATTGCGATTACAGGAAGCAATGGAAAAACAACTACCAAAGAATTGATTCATGCGGTGTTGTCAAGTACATTCAAAACGTACACTACAGAAGGAAATCTGAATAATCATATTGGTATTCCACTTACGATTCTTAAAATCAAATCGGATGCGGAGATGGCGGTGATTGAAATGGGTGCCAATCATCAAAAAGAAATCGAAGGTTACTGCAAATATGCAATGCCCACTCATGGTTTGATTACCAACTGTGGTAAAGCTCATTTGGAAGGTTTTGGTGGAGAAGCCGGCGTAAGAAAAGGAAAGGGAGAGTTGTTTGATTATTTAAAATCAGTTAATGGACAAATATTTATCTATAACGATTACGGTTACCTGCAGGAAATGAGTAAGGGCTCAAACTCGATTATCAGCTATGCTTCTGAAAATAAAAATGCTGATGTAGTTGGTGTCATAAACAATGACGAACAATTTTTGGAAGTGGGCATCACAAAAGGGGCATCAATTGATTCTATCAAAACACAACTGGTT
>CANGEZ010000172.1 GCA_947452875.1 Chitinophagaceae bacterium | reverse complement strand
AAGGCTCAGTGGTATATATGGTTTGCAATGACAGAAGATGCCTGCCTCAAAAAGAAATTCCTTTTTCCATCAAGCTGGAAAGTAAATAACTAATATTCTCCATAACAATCCCGAAATCAATCGGGATTTTTTATTTTTACAACATGAATGTATTTAAATCAATCCCGCTTCTTTTAACTGCTTTTTTATTTTCAATCATTACAAATGCACAAGACAGCACAACCATGTCTGTTTCCAGTGGAAGCTTGGATGCCGCGCCAATTGGCTGGACAGTGGGTTTTGAAAAAATAAATGATACTCAAATTAAGTTGTCGGTTAAAGGCGAAATCCCCAAGACCTGGCATATATATGCAACAGATGTAGCTGAAGATTTAGCGGGTCCAGTTGTATTTATTGATGACTCAACTTTAAGTGCAGAAAAATTAGTAATAAGTTCCAAAACGGCAAGTATCAATGATGAAGTTTTTGAAAACAAGCAAAAGCTGGTTTATCAGGATAGTCTTGTGTTTACACAATTGATTACCTGTAAAGGTGTTTTTCCTGCTGCAATAAAAATACTATTGAAATATGAATCCGCCAGTGGTAACAATTTTATCACTGATGAACAGAAAATTAAAGTAGTTATCAATCAAAGTGCATCAGCAGAAAAAACATTTTCTATTTTAAAGCCTTCGATTGATATTAATAAACCAATAAGTCAATGTGGCGTTGCTCAAAAACCTGAAGAAGATACCATGTCGAAAAGTTTGATGGGCATTTTCTTTATTGGCTTTTTGGGCGGATTGATTGCATTGTTGACGCCGTGTGTGTTTCCAATGATTCCATTAACCGTTTCATTTTTCACCAAGAAAGCGCATTCAAAAAAAGAAGGCGTTTCAAATGCTTTTTTATATGGCTTTTTTATCTTCTTGATTTATGTATTATTGAGTTTGCCGTTTCATTTTTTAGATTCTATCAATCCTGAATTTTTAAATAACATTTCCACCAATGTTTATCTGAATGTTGTTTTCTTTATTGTATTTGTATTTTTCGCTTTTTCATTTTTTGGGTTTTATGAAATTACATTGCCTGCAAGCATTTCATCTGGCGCTGATAGCAAAGCAGGTGTTGGAAATGTTTTGGGTATTTTCTTTATGGCATTAACGTTGGCTTTGGTTTCATTTTCTTGTACGGGTCCTATTTTAGGTTCTTTATTGGCGGGCTCTTTGGCAACAAATGGGGGAGCCATGCAACTTACTTTCGGTATGGGTGGATTTGGATTGGCGCTGGCCTTGCCTTTTGCCTTGTTTGCCATGTTTCCCAAATGGTTACATTCTATACCCAAATCAGGTGGCTGGTTAAATACTGTAAAAGTTGTTTTGGGATTTCTTGAACTAGCACTGGCATTTAAATTTTTATCAAATGCTGATTTGGTAAAACATTGGGGGATTTTGAAAAGAGAAATATTTATCGGCGTTTGGATTATTGTAGGATTTTTATTGAGTTTATACATTTTGGGTAAAATCAAATTCAAGCACGATAGTCTTTATCCAAATATTACAAAAGCCAGAAAAATATTGGGTTATCTGGTGTTACTATTTACATTGTATTTGATTCCCGGTGTTACCAATACCAAATATGCAAATCTTAAATTAATCAGCGGCTTCCCACCACCGTTATATTATAGCATCTACGAAAAGAAATCAGATTGTATTTTCAATTTGAGATGTACAAAAAATTATACAGAAGGATTGGAAATGGCAAAAGCAGAAAAAAAGCCAATTTTACTCGATTTTACCGGATATGCCTGTGTTAATTGCAGAAGAACAGAAGAGAATATTTGGAGCGATGCAGATGTAAATAAAATGATGGTTGATAATTTTATTGTTGTTTCATTGTATGTTGATGATAAAAAAGCTTTACCTGTATCACAACAGTTTACTTACAAAACAAAAGATGGTGCTAATAAAGAAATCGTTACTTACGGAGATTTATGGGCCACTTTTGAAACAGAGAATTTTGCTAATAACGCCCAGCCTTTATATGCGATCATTAACACTGATGAAGTTTTATTAAATCATCCTGTTGGTTATACAGATAGTAAATCTGATTATTTGGAGTGGTTGAAATGCGGGCTCGAAACCTTCCAAAAAAAATAGCAACTCTCAATTGAATGAGAGTTGCTAAATGGTTTCAGGGGTATACAAAATATTAAAGGGCAATTTGTTTTTCAGTCATCATTTTGCGTAGGTTAATCAAACCATAACGCATTCTTCCTAAAGCAGTGTTGATACTGCAGTTGGTCAAATCAGCGATTTCTTTAAAGCTTAAATCAGCATAGTGACGTAAGATGATTACTTCTTTTTGATCTTCAGGAAGCATATCTACCATTTTTCTAACACGGTCATGACTCTGACCAGCCATTATTTTTTGATCAGCACCGGCTTCAGAGAAATTCAATACTTCGAAAATATCATGATCGTCGCTAGTTTTGATGCTTGGGCTTCTTTTTACTTTTCTGAAATGATCAACACACATGTTGTGAGCAATACGCATTGCCCATGGTAAGAATTTACCTTCGTCTGTATAACGACCATTTCTTAATGTGTCGATGATACGGATAAATACATCCTGGAAAATGTCTTCAGCTAAATACTTGTCTTTTACTAATAAGTAAATAGATGTGAAAATTTTGTCTTTGTAACGCTCAACTAATACAGAAAGAGCATTTGCGTTTCCGTCCATGTAAGAACGTACTAATTGTTGGTCGGTTAGAGTAGAAAGATTTTTCATGATAACTACAGGTTTTAATTGGTTAAGGACATTGGTTTTAAAATTTCCAAAAGAGAGAGAATTTTCGCGGAAGCTGCTTTGTAGTAACTCATGGCGGCTTTTCACTTCGTTTGGATATTGGACTTCAAAAATAGAGTTAAAAATCACCATTCAAAATATTTTTAAAACATTTTTTGCGTAAAATCAAAAATCGAGTACTAGTGCTCAGAAACCATACGTAGTTTTACGCAGTATATTTATCAACAAGGCGTAAAACATCAGTAAAATCCGTATTCTTAGCCTATTTTCGCAGTATTATATGGGAACAGTAAAAGCAGAAAAGAAGAAAAAAGAATCATTAATCAAGAATAATGATATTGTAATTCATGGTGCGAGAGTACATAATCTGAAGAACATAACGGTAACGATACCACGAAATAAATTAGTAGTGGTTACTGGTGTATCCGGATCAGGAAAATCTTCATTAACTATCGATACTTTGTTTGCAGAAGGACAACGTCGTTATGCAGAAAGCTTGAGTGCGTATGCTCGTCAGTTTATGCAGCGAATGAATAAACCTGATGTAGATTATATTCATGGTTTATGTCCAGCGATTGCGATTGAACAAAAAGTAATTACCAGAACACCACGCAGTACCGTTGGCAGTATGACTGAAATTTATGATTACTTGCGTTTGTTATTTGCACGTGCAGGAAAAACAATTTCTCCAATCAGTGGCAACGAAGTAAAAAAAGATGATGTTGCCGATGTGGTGAATGCCATCAATAAACTTAAAGATGGCGATAAGGTACTCATGTTGGTGAATTTTAAAATGAGTGCCCACCGTGAAGTAAACGAAGAGTTGAATATATTATTACAAAAAGGCTTCTCCAGAATTTATTTTAACAATACCATTTTACGGATTGAAGATTTGTTGAATGATGTTTCTAATGATATTTTCAAAAACAAGAAATCAAAGAAAGAAGTTGCAACTGTATTTTTATTAATCGACAGAATTGTAAAGAAAGCATTCGATGAAGATGATATGCATCGTATCGCCGATTCGGTGAATACTGCTTTTTATGAAGGTGAAGGTTCAATGCAATTATTGGTGAATGATAAGACGACCATTTCTTTCAGCAATAAATTTGAATTGGATGGTTTGGTTTTTGAAGAACCGGTTCCTAATTTATTTTCTTTTAATAACCCATTTGGTGCATGTCCAACTTGCGAAGGCTTTTCACAAGTATTGGGCGTTGATCGTGATTTGGTGATTCCCAATACCAATCTCAGTTTGTATGAAGATGCAGTAGCTCCATGGAAAGGAGAAAAGCTAAGTATCTGGAAAGATGCTTTCATACGCGCTGCCAAGCGATTTGATTTCCCTGTTCATAAACCGATTGCGGATTTAAACAAGGCTCAATTAGATGCCCTGTGGAATGGCAATGAGCATGTGAACGGCATCAATGATTTCTTTAAAGAAGTAGAACAGAATTTATATAAAGTACAATACCGCGTCTTATTGAGCCGATACAGAGGAAGAACATTATGTCCAGATTGTAACGGTTACCGCTTAAGAAAAGAAGCTTTATATATTAAAGTGGGCGGTAAACATATCGGCGAACTCTG
Organism: Chitinophagaceae bacterium; assembly: GCA_947452875.1. Taxonomy (GTDB): domain Bacteria; phylum Bacteroidota; class Bacteroidia; order Chitinophagales; family Chitinophagaceae; genus Ferruginibacter. Next base: position 897 of record CANGEZ010000172.1, on the reverse strand, counting down.
CGAATGGCCAGTTAAGGATTTAAAAGTGTGGTTTGATAAATTGAAATTGAGTGAATATGATAATCAAGTGGCTAAAAGAATTCTGATTGAAATCCATCATCGTTTAAAAACATTGATTGATGTAGGTTTGGGCTATTTGTCTTTAAGTCGATTGGCCAATTCCTTAAGCGGCGGTGAAAGTCAACGTATACAATTGACGAGAAGTTTGGGCAGCAACTTAACAGATTCATTATACATTTTAGATGAGCCTTCCATCGGTTTACACAGCAGAGATACAGAAAGACTGATTGCGGTGTTGAAAGAACTGAGAGATTTAGGCAATACCGTTGTGGTAGTAGAACACGATGAAATGATGATGAGAGAAGCCGACCATATTATTGATATGGGACCATTGGCAAGTCATTTGGGTGGAGAGGTAACAGCTTCAGGTGATTACAATGAGATCATCACTAATAAAAAAAGTCTGACCGGAAAGTATTTATCCGGCGATTACAAAATAGAGCCACCAAAAGTTCTTAGAAAATGGAACAGCAGCATTGTGGTGGAAGGCGCCAGAGAAAACAACTTGCAAAACATTAACGTAGAATTTCCATTGCATGTACTATGCGCCGTTAGTGGCGTGAGTGGAAGCGGTAAAACAACTTTGGTTAAAAAGATTTTGTATCCTGCCTTGAAAAAAATGAAAGGTGATTTTACAGACAAGCCTGGTTCTTATCGTGCGATTACGGGTGATACCGATAGCATTGCGCAGATTGAAATGATTGACCAGAATCCAATTGGTAAATCGAGCAGAAGCAATCCGATTACTTATATAAAAGCTTATGATGAAATAAGAGATTTATATTCGTCGCAACCCTTAAGCAAGATGCGTGGTTTCATGCCCAAGCATTTTTCTTT
>CANGEZ010000171.1 GCA_947452875.1 Chitinophagaceae bacterium | reverse complement strand
TTTTTTGATTTACAATACTTGATGGCTTCTTGATGATAATTATTATAATCAGAATAAGTTTTTACTACTGGTGGAATGTCATTTTTATAAAAGCATTTAGCTATGCACACAAAACACACTAGTGTAATAATTAGTGTTACAAAAAGGAAAGTTTTTTTCATTTATAACGTAGGCTTTAATTCAAATTTGTCATGTAATAATATCTTTCTAAAACATAAACTCTAGCCGCACTTACATCTCTACTGGAAATGGGCCAGTTTACATTATAATCCACTTTGTTAATCAAAAAATATCTTCTCTCTGCGTGTTTTGCTATGGTTTCGTCGTCCACGGATTTTATGTTGCTCAATCTTAGCATGTCATAATAATAAAAAAACAGCGTGTCATTTAATACTCTTCCGTTGGAGATGTATTGAATTTGTTTTTTTGGTTCAGGTTCTGTAAAATTTTGATTTTCATCAGGAGCAATCATGGGCTCTGTTCGTTTATCTTCTTTAAAAAAATACAATAACAACCAAATGAAAAGTCCTGCTGGAAAATAATTTGTCATGAAAAAATATTTTAAATTCTATAATGTCCAATAATTCTATGTGAAAAAAGAAACCCGCTTTCTATTCTTGAAGAGGGCCCCATGTTGTGAAACACATCCTGATTCTTTAACACGATTCCAATGTGTGTAACACCAGGAGAAAGTTCCCAGGTTACAATATCTCCAGGCAGGTAATCATCTGCGTTAGTTGTGGTAGGCAAATTATATCCTCGTCTTTGAAAATACTTCATTATATTCGGAACCCTGCGATGATCGATGTTGGCGTCTGGATTATTCAATCCCCATTTGTTTGGATAAACAGAAAAATTAGCAACCATATCTTCATGAATGAGTTGTTGTAAATCCATGTTGTTTTTTCTAAGTACTCTGATCACTACATCGGTACAAGCACCGCCCGAAGGCACGTCGCCATTGGGATAGGGAATTCTGTAGTAAGTAGGGTCATAGGCCCAGGTTACAGTGTTTGCAAATTCAATGGCGCTTTTGTAAATGCCGTTGTTGATGTTATCGCTTTCAACATACTTATTTTCATTTTTATTATTACAAGCCGTAACAATTGAAAATGTGATTGCCATTACAACAGAAATAAAAAGGGTCGTTTTTTTCATATCTTGATTGTTTGATTAACCATTGTTGATCATACTCATCATCGCAATTATCGGCTCTTCTCCATCTACCGCTACTTTGGTAATTAATGGGCGACAACTTCTTGCGCCATCAATTGTGCATTCAAAATAAGTTTTGAATTTGTTTTCTGTCAATTCATTTTCAAAAAGTAAATTCGAAATTTTAAAACCCACGACTCTGCTTTCAAAATAAAAATTTAGAAAACCGAGATTGTAAAATTGATTGATGCGGGCAATAATGTCTAGTGTGTTAGCAACGGCCTCATCTTTGATGTCTTCCAATACTGCGCAATTAAATAATAAATAATGTTCTTCAACATTGATGAAGATTTCAAATTTTCCTTCATCGGTTAAATCATATCCAACCCTGAATGTTTTCTGGTCTTCTGAAAGCGAGAATCGAATATTGTTTTTGTTGAAATAAGCAGAAATTAACGAGACGATGTTTGTGGGAGCAATGAAATTGGGTGTGTTCATTTTTTTCTTTTCTTTTACTTTGTCTAAGATTTTTTGTTTTACAACTTGCTTGTCGATTTTATTCATGCTCCAGTTTACGACGAGCATCAACAGAACTAAAAAGATGAATAATTCCATAAGGGAACACTATTTATTTTTTTAAAATTGAAACGGGATGGTTTGAAAGAGGATGTTGGATTGCGAATGAGTCTACCAATTTCGTTGATCTGACTGAAATTTCAGCAAGACACAGAAACAAAAATTTAAGCGTTTACAAGAATAATATAATCGCGTTGATTGTGTAAATTCAAAAGCGTTAAATATTTGGCAATAAAGGAGCCAAGAATGTAATTCTGATAGAGTGTCAGTTGGGGTTGGAATTGTAAGACAGAATTTCAAAAAAGAGCTTTACATTCTGCCATTATCTCATGGGACCCATTCGTAATATCGCAATATTACGACAAGCCCCAAAATATCAACAAAGAAAGAAAAAATTGATTTTCACAAACATTATTATGCCAATAAATGCTAATAAAGTTTGACTACAACAATGAGATATTTACTTCTGCACCATACAAACAGGCGCATATTTCATCCAAGCTTTCTTCTTATATACATACATCCAAAACGCTCCTTCAACATTTGAAAAAGATTTTTCTTCATTATAAAAAATGCAAATTTTATTGTTTCTTAAAAAGATAGGATTGGAAATTGTATAAATGTTGTAACACAATCTATCAATTGGCTCTAAAAAATTCACAGATGAAAAATGTGACTCAAATTGATAAGGTGATATTTTTTTGGCTTTAGGAAAAACTTTCTCTGACCAGCGATTGGAATTCAGTTTGTCTATTTGCACTAAAACATAATCTATTTCTGATTTATCAAATTCAACGGAGTCCAATATTTTTTTACCGGCTTCATTGATTTCAGCATGATAAAATTTCTTTCGATTTTGAAATTTTTCTTTCATGCAATTAATCACGGAAACGTCAATAGAATCATTGATGTATATATTGCTACACTGGTTGTTATCATTAAAAGTAAACTTGTGCCATTGTTTATAAACATCTTGCACCAATTCAAAATTTTCATTTTGTGCAAATAGTGTTTGAAATGAAAACAGCATGCACCATAAAAAAAGAATTTTCATCATAATGTTATCTTTATCTAACAAGGTATTCCAAAAATCAAAACAATGAAAAAATTTCATAGCGATTTGGGAATGATAATGTCGTTTGGGTAAGCCTTGTCGTAATATTGCAATATTACGACAGGACCTAAATAACACTAAAAAAGAGGCTTTTTCGGCCTCTTTTTATATTTTAAATTACAGAACTCAAACTATTGATTAACACTATTAACCACCCTTATCGGAGTAATCGCAATTTTCATAAAAGGATAGTATGGCAAGACAGAAAGCCTTGCATGTACATCATCTTGATCGTTCGCCATCACAATCATATAGATACCTGACATATCGAGCTTTATGAAATTATCAAGTATGGTTCCATCGCTTTCCAATACTTTAACCAGTCTCTGTTCTTCGGGAAGCAGCGACATTCTTGTTTCGTTATCTAATCCTTCTAAAAGGATATCAATCATAAATTTTTTCATTGTATAAATTGAATAAGGGTTTAAAATTTCGTTTCCGTAAAAATAAACAGAATAAGATGATTTAAAGTAAAAATTCAAAATTCAAAATTTAAAAAGGACATAAACGTTTTTGACTTTTGAATTAAACATTCGCACATGAAAAATTAATACATTTGCACAAACCTTTTCTTTCTCAATGAGCAATTCCAAGGACATTAAAATTAGTGTTATCATACCGTGTTACAATGTGTCGAAACATATTGAAGCGGTAATAAATGGTTTGCCTCAAGACATCAGTCATGTGATTGTTGTAAATGATTGTTCTACAGATTCCACATTGTCGATACTTGAACAGGTTGCCAGTAATAACTCAAAATTTCATGTATTGAATCATTCCAAAAACCAGGGTGTTGGCGGCGCGATGATTTCAGGATATAAAAAGTCTTTAGAGTTGGGAGCTGATATTTCAATCAAAATGGATGGCGATGGACAAATGGATGCTGCCAATATTCCCAAGCTAATTCAACCTTTAATAGAAGGCAAAGCTGATTTCACTAAAGGAAATCGTTTTCGTGATTTGAATGCTATAAAATCGATGCCGATTGTTAGAAGAATGGGTAACCTCGGATTAAGTTTCTTGATAAAAGCAGCTTCCGGTTATTGGAACATCTTTGATCCTACAAATGGTTTTACCGCTATAAAAAATGAAACGCTGGCTGAACTCAATCTAGATAAACTTCACAAGCGCTATTATTTTGAAACTTCCATGATTGCTGAATTGTATTTTAGTAATGCAGTGATTTTTGATGTGCCCATGAAAGCGCGTTATGCTGATGAGGTATCCGGATTGTCAACAACAAAAACATTATTTGAATTTCCTCCAAAGCTTTTGATGACTTTTTTGAGAAGAATTTTATTGAAGTATTTTTTATACGATTTCAATATAGGGTCTTTGTATTTACTAACGGGCATTCCCATTTTTTTGTATGGAATTATTTTCGGCTTTATAAAGTTTGAATATTACGCAAAGTTGGGCATAGGCGCACCAACAGGAACAGTTGTCATTCCTTCGTTGCTGATCATACTTGGTTTTCAGTTGTTGTTGTCAGGTTTGGCATTCGATGTAAATAATTATCCAAAGAAACAATAGAGTTGATTTCCTCCAACATCCACTTAAAAATTAACGCGTTTATTTGTTTTCAAATCATAAATAGAAAAGATGAGCAAATCAAAATCAAATAAAAACATTCAGCAAAAAGTTAGTGAGACAAAAACTATGGAATTGTCTAAGCAAAACAATTCTTTGTTTATCGGACTTGGCATTTTATTGATTGTTATTATCGGATTTAAAATTTATTCTAACACTTTCGATTGTACTTTTCAGTTTGATGACAAGCATAATATTGTTGATAATGAAGCCATAAAAAGTCTTTCCAATATCAAACAAATGTGGGACATCAACCACTCACGTTTTCTAGCATTTTATTCGTTCGCATTGAATTATCATTTTGACGAGTTGAATGTTGAAGGCTATCACAAGGTTAATCTGATGATTCATTTGATTAACGCTTGTCTGGTTTTTTGGATTGCTCGATTGTTGTTTGCCTCACCCGTTTTGAAAAATCTTCCTATTGCAAAACACGCTAAATCAATTTCATTAATTACGGCGTTGTTATTTGTATCACATCCTTTGGCTACAGGAGCTGTAACTTATATTGTACAAAGAATGGCGTCGATGGTAGCCATGTTTTATTTTTTGTCTGTGGCCTTTTATATGAAAGGAAGAGTTTCCGAATCAAAAGTGAAATATTTGTTTTTTGGAGGCGCCATCATTTCTGCCATTTGTGCCTTACTTACAAAAGAAAACGCCTATACGCTACCGTTAGTGATTGTATTAATTGAGCTTTTTTTCTTCAACACCAAAACAATCGCCATTAATTTTAAAGATAAAAAAGTGATTGGTGCCATAATAGGCATTGTCGCTTTTATTGTTTTTGTGTTTGCCAATTTCTCATTAAGTGTTTTAAAACCAATAGCACCTTCAACTTTCAATAGCTATACCAT
>CANGEZ010000170.1 GCA_947452875.1 Chitinophagaceae bacterium | reverse complement strand
GCAATACCCAAATCGCATCCTGCCAATTTCATAGCCTTCAGACATTTACTTCGGACAGTGTTTAACGGATCGCTGTTTCTTTCAATTTCTCCAGAAAAGGTTCCAAATTGATCTGAATCAAAATCATCCGGTATAAAACAGCTGACTCCCATTCTCTTTTCCAGAAGTGGTAAGATGACTTTTTCTTTTTGATGTTTTGTGGCAATCACAAGTCTTCTATTATCAAATATGTTTTTTGTGTGCTTCAACATTGAATTAAAATTCAATTTTTTCTTGATTGTTTATTTATTGTAATTGGGCGAAGTGCTACTATTAAAAAAACAAATGACAATGAGATTAGCATTCTTTCTGTCATAATATCTTTTGCCCAAAAAGACTTGATTAAGAAAAGAAGCATTAAACCGATACCCATAGTCTGTTTTATTTTATTCAGCATTTCCATGATTTATCATTTATTTTATTTGTGATTGAATATTTTTTTACAAAACTGCCAAAGATTATCCATATATTTTTATATATCTTTGTTATGTCTTACATAAATTATTTTAATGAATTATACACTGAATCAACTACAAATTTTCTTAAAGGTGGTGCAAAACGAAAGCATCACGAAAGCTGCCGAGGAATTGCATTTGACACAACCGGCAGTATCCATTCAATTGAAAAATTTTCAGGACCAATTTGAAATACCATTAACCGAGGTCGTTGGAAGAAAATTATACATCACTGATTTTGGAAAAGAAATTGCTGTCGCTGCAGAAAACATCATCAACCAAGTTCATGCCATAAATTATAAAACACTATCGTACAAAGGTCAACTGTCGGGGCGATTAAAAATATCTGTAGTGTCAACCGGAAAATATGTTTTGCCATATTTTCTGGCAGATTTTATGAAGCAGCATCCAGGCATAGAGCTTGTAATGGATGTAACAAATAAAACCAAAGTCATTGAAAGTCTAGAAGCTAATGAAGTTGATTTGGCTTTGGTGTCGATTTTACCTCCAACAATGAATGTAGAGAAATTGGACCTGCTTAAAAATAAATTATTTCTTGTTGGCAACACGAAATCAGTTTTTAAAAAAGAAATTAAGACAAAAGATTTCTTTAAAAATCTAAGATTGATATTCAGAGAAAAGGGTTCGGGAACCCGACAAAACATGGAATCATTCATCAATCGACATCATTTGGAAGTTGTAAATAAAATGGAACTGACTTCAAACGAAGCGGTCAAACAAGCATTATTGGCGGGTTTGGGTTATTCAATTATGCCGCTGATTGGTATCAGAAACGAATTGCATAATAATGAACTTCATATTATACCCACTAAAGGATTACCTATAACTACTACCTGGAGTTTAATCTGGTTGAAAGGGAAAAAACACTCATTAGTAACTAACGCCTTTTTAGAATATTTAAGAAAAGAAAAATCAAGAATTGTTCAAGAAAAATTTATTTGGTATGAGCAGTATTGATTTATATTCTATACAAAAGCGAGGTGAATAAATAATATTGGCTGAAATTCCAATAAATGAAATCAACAATTTTTTTCAATAAAAATTGTTTCATTACTCACAACAACAATATGAATAAATAATTTCGCAACAGCAAAACGGTAGTATTCCTGAATAGCTTTGTGGGCTTCTTTGCTGAAATCACAGGCATACAAAGTATCTACTCCAATATCAACTATTTCTCTTCGAAATGATTTATAATTTTTATTTAAAAATTCACGAGCAGTTTCTGTCTTCCTGTTTTCTTTTGTGGTATAAATAAAATACAACCTAATATATTTTTCTGCAGTCTCAGATATTTTAACTTGGCACAAACTACAAGAAGTAACAATATTCATTAATTATGGGCTTATAAAACAAAATAAATTTCAAACTTTCACTTGCTTTGAAGATTTGTTATAATTTGATACATTACCTATTGATTTTATTGAGGGTTTCATGAAAAAGGAAATTTTATTTTATCAGGATAAAAGAAAATATTTTTTTGATGTGATTTGGTTCAATACTTTTATCGATATTTAAAAAAAATCATGGCGAAAATCATCACACTCGAAGAAGCTATTGCATTAACACAAGCTTATCAAAATTCAGAAATAGGAAAAGGACAAACAATCTCAGCAGATGTCAGTACAATAGATCTGGAGCTGATATTAAAACAACAAAGCTGTGTAGGTCTCAGAATTTATAACGCCCTAGAGGAAAACAATACCGTCAATTTTGTGTTGATAGGATATGACGAAAACGGAAATGATATAACCAATGGAATAATTTTAAATTTCCTTACTTCTAATCCAAAAAACAGAACCGGGAATAAATCACTACTCGAATTATAATGGATATAGTTATCCCTTTCGCGTTATGTATTGTTGCAATTTCAATCGTATTTTGTATTATAGACTTACGATTAAAAAAGAACAACAAAATAAGAAATGATGTCAATGCTATTTCATTACTTATTTTGTTAGGTGCATCTTATGATTTATTCAGTCTATTGTCAATTGTCAGTAGAAATTCGGAATTGTTTCTATTTCTGACGTACTACATTTTTTATCCTCTTTATCTTATTTTTTGTTTTACATTTCCTGTTAAAATAAAAACTCACCTTTTAGTACAATTTTTTATTTTCCTTAGTTTAAGCTTACTTTCAATTTTTGTTGATTATTCAAAGATTCGCCTTTTTGTAATGGATAATTTAGTTATCCCTATTTTTATAATCCAAATGATAGCCATTATAGTTACAGGATATAAAATAATTAATAACAACAAATCAAAACTAATAATCAACATTATCCTCTACTTACTATTAGGTTTACTATCAATGCAATCTATAGCACTACTTTCCATATATCAATATATTCATCTCGAAATGTCTATTTGGTTTAAATTCAAAATTTTCTTTTCAATTTATATTGCACTCATGAGAATCATTTATATAATTTATGTTTCAAAAAGAATTAAACCCTGAGTTGTTATTTTTAACATTGCCCATAGCGGCAATGGGAATTGTAGGTATTTTGTTTTTTCTTGGAAATAGAAAAAGAAGTCTTATTGTTCAAAAAAAACTAAAAAGTAAATTTCTTTTTGAAATTGAAAATGAAAAAATAAAAATCTCCAGAGAGTTACATGATGTGGTTGCACCATTCACAATGCCATTAAAAGAGATGATAAAAAATAACGCTAATCTAGATGAACAAAATAAAAATAATTGGCTGCAAGAAGTGGACAAATTTGAACATTATTTATCCAATATAAACGAAACTATTTTTCCTCCTGAACTGTTGGAAGGTGATTTATTTGAAGCATTAATTAAATTAAAAAATCGCTTTTACAACGTCAATACAAAAATTGAAGTGCACTCAGCAATTAAGGGCGATATTTCAAAGTCTAATTCCATTCAAATATTTAGAATCATTCAGGAAAGCTTAATCAATGCCATCAAATACAGTGGTTCTGAATATATCAATATCGTAAATACACAAAAAGGAAATGACCTTATTTGTTTTTTAAGTTATGAGACTCAAGAAAAAATCAGCATTAATAAAACAGGAACACTATTGCGAAGAGGGCATAAAATCATATTACAACGACTTGAATTATTATCCGGAAAATATGAAGTAACTATTGCAGACAATATTAAAACAGAAAAATTTATTTTTAAAGATATTTTCATATGAGAGTATTGATTGTTGAAGATCAACACATTATTTTACATACTCTTTCCGGCCTTGTGAAGGAGCTTTATCCAAAAGCTATTATAAGCTGCACTACAACAACAGTGGAAGCAATGACAGCTTTAAAAAACCTAAGCTATGATATAATTATTGCTGACCTAGATTTCAATGGCGAAAAAAGATTTTCTGTTGTAACATTAGCTAAAGAATACAATACCAAATGTATTATTTACAGCGCTCACTACAATTTGGCTTTTATCAAAAGGGCCCAGGAACTTGGTGTCGTGGGCTTTATTTCAAAATTGGGGAATTTAGAAGATTTAAAATACGCTTTGAAAAACTTTAATTCATTGGAAAAATATGTTTGCAGCTATTGTCAATTGCAAAACAAACCAACAGAAAGCAATGAAATACTGTCACCTGATCTGACCGCCATCGAAGAAACTATCCTAGACAAATTGCTAATTCAAACACCAAGAAAAGAAATTGCAAAAGAACTGAACATCACAGCGAATTCACTTAATACTTACATCAACAGAATGGCCATTAAAAATAACTGCAATTTGCTCGTGGTTATTCATAGGTATATTGTTTGGAAGAGAAGTAAAAATTGAGAAATGTACAAAAGGATATTGAAATAATGATGGGTTATAAAATCCAATTAACTACTAGGCAGGTTCAAAAACAATAAAAGCCTTACTGAGTAAGGGTTGTACATTTATAGTAGTCCTAAAGGGTTTGAGTTCGAAGTGTTTGGAAGACGATGTAATAAAAATAATCAATACAATTCCCCACTAAAGAAAGAATCTTTAATATAAAAAACAGTGTCAATAAAAAAGAGAACACCATTATTGGTCAATACATTTTCATCATGTAAATCCTCTAAAATTATTCCAATTTTATTATTGAAGTAATCATTATTCTTTTTTAACTCAAATCCATTTTGATTTAAAAATTCTTTTACCGAAGGTAAATTTGTGGGCTCGGTAATTTCAATAAAAGGTTGTTTTACTACTGCAAACAAAACTTCCTTTTCTTGATAAAATCCAATTAATTCATATGCTGTTTGAGGAAAGAAATAATTATGAATAAGAAGGCTGTAAAAATAATCTAACCAAAATTCGTAGAATATAGTGTCATTGAATTTGTATACAAATTTTTCATCGGAATGCAGATAAACTCTTTGTTCTGCACCGCTTGCAATAAATCGATTTTCATCATGTTCGCAGAACCAGAGATTTTGTGAGTCAACCCATTCAGTTAACTTCTTTGCTTCTTGCTCTTTTGAGAACTTTGATTTTTCAGTGTCTCTACTTGTTTTTTGGCTTTCTCTAATGTAGTGGGCTGCTGCTTTGATAATATTCTCTGCTGAATAATCGCCAATTCCTGAAATGATACTTTGTAGTTCATGTTTTAAATTCATTTAGGTAAAAATAAACAATAAAACGAATAATATAAAATGCGGCTTTTAGTATGAAGCTAACGTAAATATTATTTTCAAAAATAAAGTAGTCCCGACAGGAATCGAACCTGTATCAAAAGTTTAGGAAACTTCTATTCTATCCATTGAACTACGGGACCATAAAAAAAGAACTTGGATCTAATGTTTAGCCCCGAGACCTCGGGG
>CANGEZ010000169.1 GCA_947452875.1 Chitinophagaceae bacterium | reverse complement strand
ATGTTCAGTGAAATCGGTTTGTACAGCGGTGTTGCCGCAACCGATTGGAGTTGGGCTTCTTTATTCATGGATTTTGATAATGATGGATGGAAAGATTTGTTCATCAGCAATGGCATTCCAAAAAGATTAAATGATATCGATTATGTGAACTACGTGAGTAATGAAGAGTTGCAGAAAAAAATTGATGCCAATAATATGGATGAAAAGGAAATGGCGGTGATTGAAAAATTTCCTCAAATCAAATTGCCCAATCGTTTTTTTCACAATAAAGGCAATGCGGCATTTGAAGATTGGAATGTGAATGTAGGCAATGATTTACCTACTTTTTCAAATGGTACTGTTTATGCGGATTTGGATAATGACGGCGATTTAGATATTGTGGTTAATAATATCGATGACCCTGCAATGTTGTATGAGAACAAACAAAACGAACAGCCGATAAAAAACAATTGGATTCAATTACATTTAAAAGGAGATGATAAAAATAAAAACGCCGTTGGTGCTAAATTGTTGGTGTATCACAAAGACAGCATCAGCACTTATGAAAAATATCCGGTAAGAGGATTTTTGTCGAGCATGGAAATTCCTTTGCAAGCAGGATTAGGAAATGGGAAAGTAGATTCAATGATATTGATATGGCCTGATAATACCTATCAGCAAATTTCATATAAAGCAAATTCCATTCAACAGGTAAACTACCGTAAAGGGTTACCCGCTTTTGATTACAACAGATTGTCGCAGCATTATCAAAATCCATTGCCGGCGATGAAAGCTGTTGCTTCAGAAATTGGGTTGGATTATAAACATGTTGAAAATCCATTCAATGAATTCGACAGAGAGTTGTTGATACCGCATATGGTTTCGCGTGAAGGTCCAGCTTTGGCTGTAGCGGATATAAACGGCGATGGTAAAGAAGATTTGTTTGTGGGATCTTCCAAAGGAAACAAGCCAGCTGTTTACATTCAAAACAATTCCGGAAGATTTGAAAGCATGAAACAACCTGAATTAGATAAAGACAGCGTGTATGAAGAAACAGATGCCATTTGGGTTGATGTGAACAATGATAAAAAATTAGATTTGGTCATTGCCGATGGAGGAAATGAATATTATGGTAACAGCGAGTATTTGTTACCGAGAGTTTTCTTTAACGATGGACAAGGAAATTTAAAAAAACAAGTCTCATCGTTTCCAAATCTTTTTATCAACGCATCATGTGTTGCAGCCAATGATATCAATGGAGATGGATTTCAAGATTTATTTATCGGAGCCAGAACGGTTTCATTTGCATATGGAGAACAACCTTCATCTTATTTATTATTGAATGATGGCAAAGGAAATTTCAGCGATGTAACGGATAAGTATGCTAAAGATCTTAAGCAATCGGGAATGGTAACAGGTGCCTGTTGGAGTGATTTGAATAAAGATGGAAAAAGTGATTTGTTGTTGTCAAGTGAATGGGGAACTATAACTGCTTTTATTAACAGCAATGGTAAGTATTTAAAGAAAGAAATTTCATCACAAAAAGGCTGGTGGAATTTTGTAAAAACATTTGATGTGGATGGAGATGGAGATTTGGATATCATTGCAGGTAATTTGGGATTGAACAGCAGATTGAAAGCGTCAGCAGCAGAGCCTGTAAAAATGTATTATAATGATTTCGACAACAATGAAACCAAAGAGCAGATACTTACTTATTTTGTGCAGCACAAAGAAATACCATTTGCCAACAGAGATGAGTTGATGAGACAAATGCCACCTTTCAAGAAAAAATATCTGTATGCTGAAGATTTAGCAAAAGCTTCTATTGACGATATCATTGGTAAAGAAAAAATGAATTCATCAATTGTATATACCGCTAATGAATTTTCGAGTATGATTTTCATCAACGACGGAAAAATGAATTTCACTGCAATGCCACTTCCTTGGCAAGCGCAACTAACACCGATGAGAGATGCTATTGTAACAGACATTAATCATGACCAACTACCCGATTTAATATGCGTTGGTAATTATTATGAGAACAATATTGAAATGGGAAGGTATGATGCGGATTATGGAACAGTATTGATTAACAAAGGAAATGGAAAGTTTGCTGCAACAAATATGAACGGTGTTGTGTTGAAAGGAGAGGGTAGGCATGTTTTACCAATCAATATTTCAGGAAAGAAATCTGCTTTTGTGGTGAGTAGTGGTAATGATAGTTTGAGGGTGTTGGAGTGGTAGATAGCCCCCTCAGTCCCCCAAAGGGGGAAAAGAAAACCTTCGCGCCTTTGCTCCCTTGCGAGCTTTGCGTGAAACGAATTCGTGGTAATTTGTGTCTTCGAGTCTTTGTTACGAATAAAAAAAATAATAAGGAATTAAAAATAAGAAATAAGGAAGAGACAATTAACTCCGAGCAAATGCCGCTTCATTTTCAAAATAAACCTCAGCGTAAACTCTAAAACCTCTGGCCTCTGCGGTGAAAAAATTCGTGAATTCGTGGTTACTCCAACAAAACACAATCAGCTTCCCCCTTGGGGGATTGAGGGGGCTTTACATCACCGGGTAATAAATATTCGTTACCCATTTAGTAGTATCCGGCTCCTGCAATCTATTTGTTACCATAGACTGAAACGGAATAGCCGGAGCAGACAATTTATAATCACCAATATACAACCTCATTTGTTCGATAGCATTTTCAATAGAAGCATTACCACCAGTTACAGGAGCAAATAATGTATTTCCCTGAATCATGAATCTGAAACGAAATTTATCGCTGGAAGGAATTTGTTTGTTTATAGGTAAAGCTAACTTTAACGCATAGCCGCTACTGTCTCTTTTTTCAATGTTCATCATTGGATATTTAACCATACTTGCGCCGTTGGCTTTTGCAAAATCAGTAAGTTCATCAATAATAGCATAGATTGTTTTATTATCAGGATAAGCCATAACAAACTTTTCTGTGCTGATCATGAAAGTATCGGTAAATTTTCTTTTGTCGATTTCAATTCCATAAACATTTTTTTTAACGCCAACATAATCTGCATATGCTTTCATTAATTTATCCATCTTCTTTTTAATGTCAACAGCAAGGAAATAATTTTCAAGTCTGCTGATAGGATTGTTGCCCGGAGTAAGTTTACATTTCCATTCAAATCCAGTAGAATCTGGTTTGTATAAAACAAGGTCTATAGTTGTGTTGATACTTTTTTTATCTTTTTTGATAAGGTCGATACCGGCTGCATAAGGAGAGCGATCGGTAATGGTGAAGTTTGTATTTTGAAAAACAAAATTGCTGTCATTAGTATTTTTTTCAGGCCACCATTTTTGCCAATTGGATTCAATTAAAAGATTGTCGGCGCATACTCTGGAGTTGTTATTGAAATATCCTGCTGCAGATATATTGATAACAGCAGGTATGAATAGAAAAATTCCCAAAAAAAATGCCACCAATACAACAGTAACAGCTATAATTAATTTTTTAAGATTCATATTATAAAGATGGCGTTTATGCAAAGAATGTTGCCTGCATTTCGAATCGATTTCTGTAAATTTATGCTTTGCAAATTAAGTAATATTCACTGTTTACAACATGACAAGTATCGTCAAAGGATTTATTTTTGATATGGATGGAACGATATGTGATAATATGCATTTCCATTTGCCTGTTTGGGAGCGTGTCGTTTTAGAAATGGGCGGAAATTTACAAGGCGATGATTTACTGAAAGAACTTTATGGAAAGAATGAGGATATTGTAAACCGAATTTTTGGAAAAGGGAAATTCACTTCGGAGGAAGCCAATAAATGGGGAGATTATAAAGAAGCTTTATACAGAGAAATTTATAAAGGTAAAATTGATGCTGTTCCCGGTTTACATGATTTTTTAGAACAAGCAAAAGCTGCCGGAATAAAGATTGGTTTGGGAACGGCAGGCATTCATGAAAACATTCATTTCACTTTGGAAGAGCTTGATATTGCTCATTATTTTGAAGCACTTGTTGGCAAAAATGATGTAACCCACAGCAAGCCCGATCCCGAAACATTTTTAATGTGTGCATCAAAACTAGGATTGAATCCTGATGAATGTATTGTATTTGAAGATGTACCCAAAGGTGTGGAGTGTGCCGAAAGAGCAGGCATGCGTTGCGTTGTAGTAAATACTCATCATGATGTAATTGAATTTGGTCATCACGAAAAAATCATCAGATTCATAAAAGATTTTACCCAACTAACTCCTGCTGATTTATTATAAAAAACTTACAATGAAAAAAATAGTTTACGTTTTTACGCTGATTGTCATCTTGGCTTCATGCAAAGAAAAAAACAATACTTATGTTGCGGTTTTCAATGATCCATTGTTATACTGTAAGACGGTAAAGAAGCTGAATGATGTGGTATTGGAAAACAATTTCCCACCGATGATTGGTTCGCGTAATTATGCTTATGCTAATATCGCTGCTTACGAAGCCATGGCTGCTGGCAATCCATCATTCAATTCTCTAGCCGGACAAATTCATGATTTGGGTCCTTTGCCAAAAGTAGATACAGCGGGTGTAAACTTTCATATGGCTTCATTGTTAGCGTTCATTAAAATTGGTAATGCTGTTACATTTCCAGAAGGCAGTTTGATAGGTGAATATGATTATATCGTTCATTTGGCCGACAGCACGGGTATGCCTGAAGAAATGATCACCAAATCAAAAGTTTTTGCTGATACGGTAACGGCACACATTATGCGCTGGAGTAAAAAAGATAATTATGCCCAAACCAGAAGTGCGACAAAATACACAGTTATAGATACTCCCGGAAGGTGGATTCCCACGCCACCGGCTTATATGCAAGCATTGGAACCTCATTGGATGGAAATCAGAACACTCGCTATTGATAGTCCAGAACAGTTTAAAGTGCCACCACCGATGACATTCAACATCAAAGACAAAAACAGCGAGTATTACAAACAGGTGATGGATGTTAAAAATGCCATTGACAGTTTAACTCCAGAACAAAAACATATCGCAGAGTTCTGGGATGATTTGAATGTAAGATTGAATGTGAGTGGGCATGTACAATTCATGACTAAAAAATTCTCACCTCCGGGACATTGGATGAATATCGTGGGTATTGCTGCACAAAAAGCGAAATCAGATTTTGCTACTACCGTTTCTGCATACACGCTGACTTCGGTTTGTATTTTCGATGCGTTCATTCAATGTTGGAATGCAAAATATGATTACAACACATCCAGACCAGAAACTGTCATTAACAAATACATCGATATCAATTGGAGACCATTTTTACAAACACCTCCTTTCCCTGAGTATACTTGCGGACACAGCACCATCAGCAGTGCGGCTGCAGAAGCGCTTACCAGCATTTACGGCGAACCCTT
>CANGEZ010000168.1 GCA_947452875.1 Chitinophagaceae bacterium | reverse complement strand
TTTTTTTTGTGGAACGTATTGGGCTCGAACCAATGACCCTCACGTTGTCGACGTGATGCTCTAAACCAACTGAGCTAACATTCCATTAATAAATGGCAAATCTAAAAATTGTCTTGCTAATTAAAAACAAATCATAGTATTCAAAGATTAGAAAAGCTAAATTTGCAAAACAATTTATTCCAACATGCATACTATATTATACAGCGCGAAAGACAGAGGCAGTGCCGATTACGGCTGGCTGAAGCCAAATTATTATTTCAGTTTCTCTCAATATTATAACCCTTCTAAAATACATTTCGGCACACTTCGTGTATTAAATGATGATTTCATTATGGGTGGTGGCATGTTTCCTCCGCATCCTCATGATAACATGGAAATCGTTACCATTCCATTGACAGGTGCCGTTGAACACCGCGACAATACCGGCGGCCACGGCATTATCAAAGCCGGCGACATTCAAATCATGAGCGCAGGTTCGGGTATACAACATTCGGAAGCCAATGCCTCTAAAACTGAACCGCTTACTTTATTTCAAATATGGGTGTTTCCAAAATTAAAAAATATTACTCCTAGATACGACCAAAGAACTTTCAATGTTGAAGACAGAAATAACAAATGGCAGATAGTAGTTTCTCCAAGAGAAGAAGACAACGCTTTATGGATTAATCAAGATGCTCGATTTGCATTGGCAAATGTTTCTGCTGGAAAATCAATCGAATATAAAAATGGGTTTGCTGGTAATGGTGTGTTTCTGGTACTCATCAACGGAAGTGTTGAAATAAATGGAATTAATTTAAATAAAAGAGATGCGTTGGGAATAAGAGATACCGATAGTTTTATGATCAATGCCATTGAAGATGCGGAGTTGTTGGCGATAGAAATCCCGATGACAGTTTAATTTGGTAATTTGACCTCACCCCCAACCCCTCTCCCGAGTGAGAGGGGAGCAAACGGCACCATTCAAACACAACATACAAATTCGTGAATTCGTGGCTAACCTTTATTGTTGGTCAAGCCTTTATTGTTGGTCACAAGACCAACAATAGCAGGTAAAAACAATCCTGAGTTTATTCACCTAAAAACATCATCAAAATAGTTGTAACACCTATGAGGGTAGAATAGACATAAAGAGATTTGATGTTTCCTTTTTCTTTTAGCAACAATATCATAGAAAATATTGGAAGTATAAATAACATCGCTAGAACTGGAATCCAAAAAATCTCAAAGATTACACCAACTAAAGCAAAACTATATACATTAATGGCCTGTCCTAACCACCAGTATCCTGATACAATAATGCTCAATAAAAAAACTATTTTGCTAGTTCTTGAATTTTTAAATGGAGTTGAATGCTCTTTCATAAAATTTCAATTAATTGTATAAACTTATTCTAACTGAAAATTGGATGTCAAACAACCCTTAAACCCTGCCTACCGGCAGGCAGCGAAGCGATTTAAACCAATAAACGAATTCAACCATTTGAACCTCTTAAACCAATTGAACTTTCGAAACAGACACCATCTTCCTCAACATCGCCGCAATCGCATTCGCATCAATACCAATTTCATCATACAACTGCTTTGGTGTTCCATGTTCAACCAATCGGTCAGGAATGCCTAAAATTGTAACATCAGCTTTGTAGCTATGTTCATTCATGAATTCTAAAATAGCAGAACCAAAGCCACCTACAATAGTTCCATCTTCAACTGTAATCACTTTATTATACTTGCTGAATACTTCATGCAACATTTCTTCATCCAATGGTTTTACAAAACGCATGTCATAATGTGCTGGGTTAATTCCTTCTTTCTTAACATCACGAATAGCCTCAGCTGCAAAGTTTCCAGGATGACCGAAAGTCAAAACGGCAATGTCTTTTCCATCTTTTAATTTTCTTCCGGTACCCACTTTAATTTCTTTCATTGGTGTTTTCCAGTCTACCAGCATGCCCTCTCCTCTTGGATATCTGATGACGAAAGGCAATTCATTACTATCAAGTTGAGCCGTATACATTAAGTCTCTCAATTCAGCTTCATTCATTGGTGCACTCACAATCATATTGGGTACACAACGCATGTAAGCGATGTCATAACAACCATGGTGCGTAGGTCCATCATCGCCAACCAATCCTGCTCTGTCCAAACAGAAAATCACAGGTAGTTTTTGAATTGCCACATCATGTATCACCATGTCGTAGGCACGCTGCATGAAAGAAGAATATATGTTACAGAACACTTTCAAACCTTGAGTAGCCATACCTGCACTAAGTGTTACTGCATGTTGTTCGCAAATGCCCACATCAAAAGCACGGTCAGGCATTTCTGCCATCATGTATTTCAATGAACAACCACTTGGCATGGCAGGCGTGATGCCAATTATCTTTGGATTTTCTTTTGCCAGTTCGATTATTGTATGACCAAACACATCCTGATATTTTGGAGGCTGTGGCGTATCAAATGTTTTCTTTACAATTTCACCTGTTACTTTATCAAATAAACCCGGCGCATGCCATTTGGTTTGGTCTTTTTCTGCCAGCTCATAGCCTTTACCCTTAACCGTTTTGATGTGTAACAATTTCGGACCAGGGATATCTTTTAAGTCGTTTAAAGTGTCAATCAATTTGGTTACGTTATGTCCATCAATCGGACCGAAATAACGCAATTGCAAGGCTTCAAATAAATTACTGCTCTTGCTCACAATGCCTTTGATACTGGCTTCCAGCTTGCTTGCCATTTCCCTGCTGAAATTTTTTCCAACAGGTAATTTGCCCAAGGCTTTCCAAATATTGTCACGAACATCGTTATAAGTATGAGATGTGGTGATGTCTGTAAGATATTCTTTCAAGGCACCCACATTTGGATCGATGCTCATGCAATTGTCATTCAAAATGATAATGACATTGCTTTTTTCAATACCTGCATGATTCATCGCTTCAAACGCCAAACCTGCAGTCATGGCGCCATCGCCGATTACTGCAATATGTTGTCTGTCTTTTTCGCCTTTGTAATGAGAAGCCATCGCCATTCCTAAAGCAGCAGAAATAGAAGTTGAAGAATGCCCAACTCCAAAAGCATCAAACTCACTTTCGCTTCTTTTTGGAAAACCGCTTAATCCGTTATACTTTCTATTGGTTGGGAAATTATCCCTTCTGCCGGTTAGAATTTTATGTCCGTATGCCTGATGACCTACGTCCCATACCAATTGGTCGTATGGAGTATTAAAAACATAATGTAAAGCCACAGATAATTCCACCACGCCCAAACTCGCACCAAAATGTCCACCATAAACGCTCACCACATCAATGATATATTGACGAAGCTCATCGGTAACAGCTTTCATTTGTGATTTCTTCAGTTTCTTAAGATCGTCGGGGCTATTTATTTTCTGTAATAATTTTCCTGGCTTGATATCCATGTATTGAGAATTTGAGTATAGTAAATTTAAGGTTTTAGATGCTATAAAATGTTAAACAATAGAATTTAGTGTTTGTTCGTTGGCAAAATCAAAAAACGAAATCATTGTTCAAAAGGTTTAAAAGGTTCAATTAGTTCAATACGTTTAATAAGTTTAATGGTTTAATTCGCTGCGCTGCCTGCCGGCAGGCAGGGTTTAATGGTTATGATAAATAATAGGCAACTTCCCCCTTTGGGGGATTGAGGGGGCCTTAAATTACAATGTTCACCATCTTCCCCTTCACAAATATAATTTTCTTAGGTGCCTTTCCTTCCAACCATTTTTGAACAATTTCATTGCCAAGAACTATTTGCTCCACTTCTGGTTGTTGAACTGACAAATCGATATTGATGTTAGTTCTTACTTTACCATTGATTGAAACCGGATATTCCTTGCTTGTTTCTACCAAATATTTCTCTTCAAAAACAGGATATGCTGCATCCAAAATACCACCTTCATTTCCCAATTGATGCCACAATTCTTCGGCAATATGAGGTGCATATGGAGTCAACAAAATCAATACTTTTTCAAGAATTTCTTTTTTATAACATTTCAAATCAGCTAGTTCGTTGACACAAACCATAAACGCACTTACTGCAGTGTTGAATGAGAATTGTTCTGTGTCAGATTCAATCTTTTTAATTGTTCTGTGTAAGACCTTGAATTCCGCATCATTTGCTTTTTCGTCATTCCAAACTTTCCCTTTCACATCATCATTGAACAAGCGCCATAATTTTCTGAGGAAACGATGAACCCCTTCTATTCCTTTTGTGTCCCAAGGTTTGCTTTGCTCAATCGGCCCTAAAAACATTTCATACATTCTGAAAGTATCAGCTCCATATTTCAACACCAAATCATCAGGATTTACCGTGTTGAATTTGGATTTGGACATTTTCTCTACCTCACTGCCACAAATATATTTTCCTTCTTCTAAAATGAATTCAGCGTTTGCATAATCAGGTTTCCATTTTTTAAAAGCTTCAGTATCCAATTCAACACCATCAACCATGTTTACATCGGCATGAAGTTCATCAACTTCGTAATCATTTTTCAAACCATGAGAAACAAATTTTTGAGTTCCTTTTATGCGGTATACAAAACGACTACTACCTTGAATCATCCCTTGATTGACCAGCTTTTTAAACGGCTCGTCAAATCCTATCAAACCCAAATCGTACAATGCTTTGGTCCACATTCTGCTGTAGAGCAAATGTCCTACCGCATGTTCAGTACCCCCTATGTAAACATCAACCTGATTCCAGTAATCACTTACTTTTCTGTCGCAGAAACTTGTTGTGTTTTGAGGGTCCATGTATCTTAAAAAATACCATGAAGAACCTGCATAACCCGGCATGGTCGATGTTTCCAATTGTTGACTTTTCCAATCAGCAATATTCGCCAAAGGACCTTCACCTTCTGGTCCAGGACCATACTTTTCAACATGTGGCAATTCTAATGGTAATTGACTTTCGTTCATCGCAATGGCCACACCATCTTCCCATTTGATTGGAAATGGTTCTCCCCAATAACGCTGACGACTGAAGCCCGCATCACGCATTTTGAAATTTACTTTTCTTTTGCCCAAACCTTCGGCTTCAATTTTTTCAATTGCGACTTTAATGGCGTCTTTCATTAATAATCCATCAAGAAAATCCGAATGTTGTAAAGTTGCTTCTTTTGTAGCATTGGCTTCTTTACCATTGAAATTTTCCCCGATGATATTTGTAATCGGAATATTAAAATGTTGCGCGAATAAAAAATCTCTTTGGTCCCCACAAGGAACGGCCATTATCGCTCCTGTACCATATCCCGCCAAAACATATTCCGCAATCCACACCGGAATTTGTTTGCCATTGAAAGGATTTTCTGCATAGGCTCCGGTGAAACATCCTGTAATTTGTTTTACTTCGGACATGCGTTCCCGATCGCTTCTGCTTTTTACATAG
>CANGEZ010000167.1 GCA_947452875.1 Chitinophagaceae bacterium | reverse complement strand
GCACCACCACTGTTGCTGGTGTAAATAGGAATGAAAGGATCTTCAC
Organism: Chitinophagaceae bacterium; assembly: GCA_947452875.1. GTDB lineage: Bacteria > Bacteroidota > Bacteroidia > Chitinophagales > Chitinophagaceae > Ferruginibacter. The sequence goes on along the minus strand of CANGEZ010000167.1, from coordinate 5,359 downwards.
AACCAACCCATGTACCTGCTAATAACTCTGGTGTATACCCGATAAACCATCCATCCGTATTGGCATTTGTAGTACCAGTCTTGCCCGCTTTTTCAACAGGTATATTGTAACTATTGACTCTTCTTGCCGTTCCAAATTCCACAACACCTTGCATCATCTTCACCATTGAATAGGCATCTGTCTCTCCAATCACCTCCTTACTCTGAGAAATTGGAAATTCATACAAAAGGTTACCATCTTTATCTTCTATTCTGGTAAAAAATACTGGCGGTGTGTTGTACCCTTTATTAGGAAACATGGTATAGGATTGCAACATTTCCAACATCGGAATTTCTGCCGTACCTAATGCAATTGATGGATATGGTGGCAGTTTGGCAATGATGCCGCATTGTCTTGCAAATTCAATCGTTCTTTTAACACCAATCACCGCCATCAAATGCCATGCAGCGCCATTCAATGATTTCGCCAAACAATAAGCCATTGTACCTCCACCGGTGCTGATTGTTTTTCCACCTAACGTTAACGGACCACCTGGTATGTATGTCTGTGGCGTATAACCCGCATCTGTAACCGCTAGTGTGTACAACAATGGTTTGAATGTAGAACCTACCTGACGACTTGCTGTAACATGATCATACTTAAACCATTTGTAGTTAATACCTCCTACCCATGACTTAATCTCACCTGTTCGAGGATCCATCGCTGCAAAAGAAGTTTGCAATAATTGCTTGTGGTATTTAATAGAATCAAAAGGCGTCATGATGGTGTCTTTCTCATGGCTCTTATTTCCCCACCAAGAAAATACTTTCATCTTCACTGGTACATGAAACGACTTTTTAATTTCAGCCGTATCAATATCATCTTCTTTCATCGACTTCCATCTGTCGGTATATTTCATGGCGGCTTCGATAACATTATCATGGCCTTCCCATAATTTATCACCTTTCACTTTGAAATAAGCATTTAGTTTCTGCTGAATTATTGGCATGTGTTCTTCCACCGCGTTTTCAGCATATCGCTGCATTCTGGAATCGATAGTAGTATATATTTTCAATCCATCTCTGAATAAATCATAAGGTTCGTCTGTTTTTGGATTGTTGTGTGTTTTACACCAATCCTTCAAAACTGCGACTAACGCAGACCGATAGTAAGGTGCAATACCCACATTCTCATCTATTTTTTTATAATTAGTGATGAGTGGTTTTTGTTTCAATCGATCGGCTTCTGCTTGAGTAAGATAATGTTGCTTTGATGCAGCCATTTGATTGATCACCACATTTCTTCTGCTCAATGCTGATTTAGGATGACGAATAGGCTCATAAATAAAACCTTTCAACATGCCTATCAACACTGCTGCTTCTTCAATTTTTAATTCAGATGGTTCTTTTTGAAAATAAGTTCTGGATGCATTTCTGATACCATACACATTTCCCCATGGTGCGCGATTAAGGTACAACGTGATGATCTCTTCTTTTGTAAAATTTCGTTCGAGCTTAACAGCTACAATCCATTCTTTTAATTTCTGAATACCTCTCACGAGTACATTTCCTTTACCTTGACCTAACATCATTTTCGCCAATTGCTGTGTTAGTGTACTTCCGCCTCCTTGCGAACCCGCTGTAAAAATCACCCTTCCTAAAGCTTTCGCATCAATCCCAGAGTGATCAAAAAATCTTTCATCTTCAGTTGCAATCAGCGCATGTACAGCATTGGGAGAAATCTCATTGTATTTTACTTCGCTTCTATTTTCAGAATAATACTTGCCCATCAATATTCCATCAGCACTGATAATTTCACTGGCCAAATCGGCTTCAGGATTTTCAAGTTCCTGAACTGATGGCATTTTACCGAACAATCCAAAATTGGCGGCTGCAAAAATTAAAATCAGCAGCCCAAAGCCAATGAAAAATATACGCCATAAAATCTGTACAGAACGTTTCATGCTTGGGATTAAAATTTACCGGGATATTGATTGTTTAATAGTTGTTTGTATTTATCCAATTCTTTATTGGCTTTAAGCAGTTGGAGATTCTCATCATTGATAATGAAGAAAGAATATTTCGAAGCTTGTAACCAAGAAACTTGAGTAGGTGCTGCTCTTTTAATTTTCTCAAAATAAAGAATAGCTTCTTCAGCATTTTCAAATTTTGAAAAAGATACCATATTTTGCTGCGCATTCAAAGGCAGTTTAGAAACCGAAACTGAATTCAACCCATTTGATGTGTTGTATCTTTTATAAGCATTCACTACTTCACTTACGTATACTTCATCTACTTTATCCAACAGCATGATCACATTGTGTTGTTTGCCAGGTTGCCATTTAAATTCACCACTAACCATTGAAGGGGGAAGCGAAACAGCTCCATCTTGCATGGTTTTGATAGGCTTTATTTCCGCCAGCTTTGGTGCTGATGGAGTGACAGCCACTGCTTTTTTAGTTTCAATGGTTTTATTATCAGCAATCAAAATTTTATCATCTTCTGGAGCTCTTGTAATTTCAAGTGAAGATAAATAAGCTTCAATTTCTTTTCTTCTTTTTAATACATCAATCAATGTTTTTGCTTTTACACTCAATGGAGAAGTGGGAAACAATTTTATTAAAGTATCTAGCTTAACAATCGCATCAGTATCCTGCTCACATTGCACATAGTAAATGGCTTCGATGTATGTCAATTGCGGTGTCCAATAATTATTTCCATGGATACTGTCGGCATTTTTCTTCATCACAAGTGCAGAATCAAATCCACCTTGAATAAATAAATCATAAATATGCTGATACATTTTAGAAACTACAGGATTGTCTTTATCCGGTTGCAACGATAATGGATCATTCAACATTTTTGCAGAACGGCTATCTGCAAATTTTGTGTCCAGTAAATTTTTATAATATGCCGCTTTTTCTGAGTTACCAATTCTATTGTAGCAATAGTATAGACCTAAATAGACCTGACCATCTTCAAGCTTTTCAGGGAAACGTTGCAAATAAATTTCGTAAGTATAAATGGCTTGTTCGTAATCTTGTAATTCATTTTGAAAAATTGCAGCCAATGTAAGTAAAGCCGTAGCTATTTTGGTATTGCTGCTATCTAGTTTTTCAGGTGTTGTAGGTACATTCAACATCAAAGCATCATAACTATTCTCTACAGGCTTACCAGCCCCGGTTGACGCCATTTCAGGAGTAGGTGCCAAGGGATCCATTCCTCCGGCAACATCAGGAGCAATCACATTTTTCATCGCTGCCTTTCTTCTCCAATTGTCAACATTATCTCTCTTGCCCCAATTTGATTTGAATTCACTATAGCCTTTTGATTTCATACTGGCATTGTAAAAATACCAATCACCTTTTGCAGAAGAGGCAAACAAATCCATAGGTGCATTGTTTTTCCCATTGTCAAAACTATTGAGTCCAGCACCACCGGTGTTTACTTCCACTTCTTCTTTAACACCAGCATCTTTTCTAAGTTTCTTTGATAACTTTTTGATGAAAGCATCTCTATCTGCTGGAGACAAAGCAGCTATCATTTGCAAACTGTCTTCAAAATCTATGATGATCAATTGATCGGCTAATCTTCTCAATGTTGGTTTTCTGTCTGCAATTTCTGCTGAATCTTTTTTAATGGATGGCTCGTTTACATCTAAGCTATCGTAATGATCAGCAGCGATTTTATATTCTTTTCTTTCGTATGCAATTTTTCCCAACTGAAGATGAGACTTGTTTTTGTAAGCAGCATTATTTTGATTTACGGTAAGACTCTTCTCAAAAAATGCAATGGCAGTTGTTGTATCTACTTTCTTCAAATTAATCAAACCCACACTATGAAAAATGATATCCCGATAAGATTCATATTTATCTTTTTTAGCCATGCTCAATAAAGTAGCAATGTTTTTATTCAACTCCACAGAATCACCACTGTTTCGAACCATTTTGGCATTATTGAGTCGAGAATAAATATCCATCAAAGGATCAACTGTATTTTTTGCAGCCAGATTAAAATAATCACTTGCTTTATCAAAAGTTCCATTCATTTCATAAAGCTGACCAAGCAAATAATTCCATCTAGAAACATCGATTTTATTGGTTGCTGTAGACAAACCTTTTTCAAGATAAACAGCAGCACTATCATAACCTTCTTGTTTAAAATACCAATAAGCTGTAACCTGGTTTAAATCATCTTTGAGTCTTTTTGGCAAGTTGGGATCTTCCTGTAAAATATTAATTAACCCTGCTGATTCTCCAAACATGTTTGCTTCTACATAAGTTCTGGCCAGCCAAATCAACGCATCATTTCTACTTGGTGGCAAGGTAAATGTACGTTGAATAATGTTTCTTTTTTCTCTATCAGCAATAGACAATTTTGTTGAAGTTGCTGAACTATTGGCACCTACAATTCTATTATCATCCTCATCTTTTTTTCTGGGAAACAAATTATAATTGATGAATTGAAAAGTCAGAGCTGCAGAATCAAAAAGTTTTCTGTAATAGTAAGATTTGCCGATGAGCAAGTACATATTGTCTACCCAATCTGATCTTAAATCGTGTAATAAAATACCACCTGTGGCTTTGTAAATCACTGAATCTAATTCTACTTGTTGTGAGGCGGTATTGTCGAGACTATAAGGATAAAAAGAAAGCAGTTGTGTATAGTCATCTACCTGTGATGTTCTGGCACGGTCAATGACAAGGTTTAGTTTATTATTGGCGTTAAAATAATAGTTGTAATGTGATAGTGTGTTTTGTGAAAACCTGCGTCCTTTAGTAAATTTCTTATCGGCTGTTTTTTCTGATGGCAGTATTTTTTCTTCGTATTCTTTAGGTTTTTTTTCTTTTCCAAAAGGGTCAAATGTCCATGTAGGCTGAGCAACAGCAGATACGGACATTACACAAAACAGCACAAGAAACGGGAAAAATGAAAATGTTCTTCCTTTCATTAAAATGTTAGATTAAAAATGCGGTTAAATATCGGCATTTTTTATGTGTTTACCATCAAATTTTCGATATCAATGGACAACTTTAACGGAATTTCCGGAATATTGATAAAATGGGTAGAAAAACTGACCTCAAACTACAAGAGAAGTCGCTTTAAATGAAGGTTGTTTTGTATTTTAGTCCGGAAATTTTTTATATGGAAAATTTAGATGCCACAAACAGACTGAAGCGATTAAGAAATAACTACAGACTGGTGGTGATGAATGAAGATAGTTACGAAGAAGTGGTGAGATTCAAACTCAGCAGATTGAGTGTATATATTGCAATGAGCAGTTTGTTTATCATCATGGTGGCACTTACCGCTTCACTGATTATTTTCACTCCATTGAAATATTACCTTCCCGGAGTTGGTTATGGCAACGTGAAGCAAAT
>CANGEZ010000166.1 GCA_947452875.1 Chitinophagaceae bacterium | reverse complement strand
ATTTTTATCTCTTGTTAATGTGTTATCATAAACATATTCTAAATGAGTGGATGAGTAATATGTAGACTGACTTTCCAATGAAGCACTCAATTGGTCGACGTTTAATATGGCCAGATTGTCGGAACGAATTCCTGTAGTTAATCGAATACTTTTAGTAACATCAAATGGGTAAGTGACATTGCCCTGATAGAAATTGGTAAACAGTCTCGCAGGATAAACAGCGATAACATTTCCTTGTTGATCGGTTAATTGCGCTGCAGATCCTAATGCATTTCTATAATAGGTAGCGCCCCAGTCTAGACGCTTTTTTAAATTCTGATAAGTCACGAACCACTCATTATCTTTCAGGTTGGTGCCAATTTTAAAGCCACCCATAATTCTTTTGTCTTCCATCAAATCAGAAGTTCCCATGGTAATCAATCCGTTCAAAGGAGTATTGCTGCTGAGCATAATCGGACCAGAACCATATCCATAAGGTTGGTATTTATTGAACAAAACAGTAGTATTGAATCCTGCCGAAGCATAATCAACAGAAAATTTAATGGGTTTGTATTTGTATAATTTAGCCTTGCTTAATACATCAACATCAGCCTCAGTACCAATGATGATTGTAGTATCTTTTTTCTCATCAGTAAATTCAGTTTGAAACTCATCAACTTTATTATTTTGCTTGTTTATATTTGTTGATGTTGCTACAGTAGTTTTCTTACTTTCTCTCATCAGTTTTTTACCATAAGCAGTTGGCTGTGCAGTAACATTTCTTTGTTTCAAGGCATACTCATCAATTTTCAATTTGTATAAATTCTTTTGGTCGCCTTGCTGGGTAACTTCGCTTAACATTCTGTCATCTCCTGCAGTTCTGGTTTCTGCGAGATTGCTTTCATAATTGGTTAGCGGAAAAGTATAGGAAGAATCTTCACTCATGGAAACAACAGCCTTTGAATCGATTTCGGTTTTTTTCCAAGCTTTTAAAGTGCTGTCAATTTCTTGTTGAGTAGGATTTCTTAAAATTTCATCACCAATAGTAATCATGGTATCTAGTCCAGTCTTCCTTGTTGTAAAAAATCCGGCATAACGATTGGCAATTCCATTTTCATCACTCACAAAAGTGAAATGGTTGACATTGTATTGAGCAGGAAATCTGGCGTTTCCGTATTTTAAATCGGTGAGTTGCGTGATTTGATTCAATTCAGGTTTGTCGCCAAAATTCGTAACCATGAAAATATTATATCTGTTGTTGCAAGGGAGCACTGTATCATTGGAAACTGCATTTGCATTTGGTCTGTTGGAAGAAAATATTATTCCTGTTTTGTTTGGGAAACTTACAAAAGCCGGATCCAAATTGTCATAAACATCATTGGTGATTTGTTTTACTTTTTCTTTTTCCAAATCGAAAGTAAAGATATCAGTGTGGCCGTTCTTTACAGCTGAAAGTAAAATAGTACGGCTGTCGAGCAAGTATTTGATATCCTGAATCTGATCAAACTTATCAGTCAAATCGATATCCCATTTCTTTTGATGTGTGAGCACATCGTAAATAAATAAGTACAATTTTCCTTTCTCACTGTATACCACAGAAATCCTTGTCCCTTTCGGATCCCAGGCCATCATGGGATAATTTGGGTTGATTTGATTTTGATAAGAACGTACGCCATATTTTAAAATGGTGGTGTTTTCAAAATCATCATTTAGGATGACACGAACAATACCTTTTTTGAATTGCGTAACTACGTATGAATTATTCTTTTTGTTGGGATTTACATTGAAACGGAAATAATTGATTCTGCTGGTAATATCAAATCCTTCTATATAATTTCCTTTTGGATAGGCTTTTCTTTTATTAACATCATTTTCAAATTTCTCATTTTCATATTCCATGAATTCTGCGGTTAACGCCTTCATGTTTTTCTTGGTGATTTGAATACTGGCTTTGTTGATGTTCTTGTAAGTTCTGGCGAGATAAAAGAAATAAGTAACATTTTCTTTCTTGTATTTTTCTTCAATGAAATACCAGAAAGCATGACCAGCCAATGCAGCATTGTTGAAACTAAAGTTTGAAAATCTTTTGTATTTGGCACTAAACAATTCGCTTTTCAAATCATCGTCAAGTGTCGTATTCCAGTGTTCACCCAAATAAGCGATGTATCCATCTGTGAACCATTGTGGAAGTTCGAGTAAAGTTTGATTGCCGGCTACTTCACCTAAATCAGAACCAAAAAGAAGATTATGAACGATGACATCTGCAATCCCGTTTCTGATTTGTCTCTTGAGATTTAAATGATTGCCATCAAAATAAACAAGCATTTTATTATTGACCAGTTTGGTAGTGCTTCCTGTACTCATGATATCAGATTCCAAACCGATATTTGTTTGTTGAAAATCTTTGTAGTCATTGAACACGAAAATATTAGCGCGTCTTTGCAAACTGGATTCAGAAGCGGTTTCAATATCTTTCAATTCTTTTTCCGCAAGTTGTAATGCATATTTCGCCAGCTCTTGTCCATTTTGATAAAAATAAACATTGAAGTTTTCGCTATGATAATATTGCCATTTGAATTTTTTGAATTGAACCCTGTTTTTTCCAAATGTAACAGCGTTTACCTGGGCTATAGATATTTGAGAAATGAAAAGAAAAAAAATCGTTGTAAAAATTATTCTACTGAACTTTGCCATATGCAAATTTATTAGTGGATACTAAATTAGTTTATAAACCTTAATCATTAAAATCAATTTCAATAATCATGTTTCAGTTGCAAACCTTCGAATTTAGTCCAATTCAAGAGAATACCTATTTACTTTACAATGAACTTAACGATTGTATTATCATAGATCCGGGCTGTTATTTTGAAGAAGAAAGAGCGTTACTGATGACATTCATTCAATCCAACAATCTTAATCCTGTTTTATTATTGAATACCCATTGTCATCTAGATCATGTTTTCGGGAATAAATTTGTTGCTGAAAAATATGGGCTTATTCCGCATATCCATCCTTTGGAAAAGAAACTGCTTGAATATGCACCTACAAGCGGACTCATGTACAACATGCCTTTTGACAATTACTCAGGCGAATTGGCATACATAGATGAGGGCAGTATTTTAAAAGCAGGGGAAGATGAGCTTGAGGCTATTTTTACTCCAGGACATAGTCCGGGTAGTTTGAGTTTTTATTGTAAAAAACAATCATTCATTATTTCAGGAGACGTATTATTCCAAAGAAGTGTTGGCAGGACAGACCTTCCCGGGGGAGATCATGCCACATTAATTCGCAGTATTCAAGAGAAATTGATGATTCTTCCTGATGAAACCATTGTACACAGCGGCCATGGTCCATCAACCACCGTGATTGCAGAAAGAAATGGAAACCCTTTTTTAAGGAGTTAATTTATTCTTTACAGAAAATTGTTGATCTTGTTTTGGCTTTGTTTACACATCTTTTTCACTTATTGTTATTAATGAAAAGTTTGGCACAATTTTCTCATGTGTAATTGTATAATTTTGCTTGTGTGATTACACCTTTACCTACTAATTCTACTTTTTTATTAAACAATTTCTTTAAAAAAGGGGTTCTTCTTGTCGCCTCCTTTTTTATTTTTATTATTTTTCAATCTTCTATAGGTTTTGCCCAGCGGGTTCATTCAAATGAAGAAAGTCATTCTTCTGTACATGTACCCTTGAAGTATAGTCAAGATGAGCAACTCAAACGTTCATTTAAAAACATACAATACAGGTATTACAACAATCCCAATCGCAATGCGTCAGTTAATTGTCCACCCAATATTGATTTTGAAGAAGGATCTTTTAATCATTGGACTTGCGATACGGGTTTTGTGAGAGGTGTGGATGGATTTGATCCTATTTTGAATCAGAATTTTTTTAGTGTTTTTGGGCCAAGTACAACTGGAGTTAATCAAGTAGTCATGACAGTAACGCCTCCTATGCCTAACAGACATGAATTGATACAGAATACAGGAGCGCCTATTCCATTGGATCCATATGGCGGGTTCCCGATTTATCCACCAGATGGCAGTGGATTTGCCGTTAAGCTAGGAAGCGACCTTGATCATCCTGGCTCAGGAAGACCAGATGCCAGGGCGGAAAGAATTTCTTATTCCATTAATGTGCCTGCGAATGTGGTAGATTATGCATTTACCTATCAGTACGCAGTTGTTTTTCAGGACCCTGGTCATGTACCAGAAAATCAGCCCAGGTTTACGGTGAAGTTATTTGATCCATTAACGAACGACTATGTACCATGTGGCTCCGTAAAATATGTTGCGGATTCAACTATTCCTGGGTTTCAATTATCACAAGTTCAGGGTGCCAGAGATGTTTGGTATAAACCATGGTCGCCGGTGTTTATTAATTTAGCTCGATATAGAGGCAGAACATTATATCTTGAATTTACCACAGAAGATTGTGCACAGGGTGGCCATTGGGGCTATGCCTATATTGATGTTAATGGATGTGAAGTAACAGCTACTGCTAAAAACAACTGCCAGCAACCACCAAGAACTATATTGTCGGCTCCATCAGGCTTTATAGGTTACAATTGGTGGAATTCAGATTATTCCAGTTTATTAGCAACAGGTCAACATGCTGCAGTATCACCTTCTTTGCCTTTGAATTCAACAGTACACCTTGAGTTGATTCCAAATTCAGGCGTCAATTGCAGAGATACGTTAACCATTTTCGTTACAAAAGACACGTTGATTTACAATAATGATGGTGATAAGAACATTTGTAGTGACAGTACCGTTAGTATTGGTACAGGTCTGACATTACCCAATTGCATTTATACATGGTCACCTAATTCATTTATCAATACCATCAATCAGCCCACAGCGAATGTACATCCACCTCAAACTGCTGACTATTATTTGCAGGTAATGGATACTGTTAGTTATTGTAAGGCTTATGATACGATTAACGTTCATGTTAACCCGATTCCGGTAATTACCGCTAGCAACGCCTCAGCTTGTGAAGGCAGTAATATTAATTTATCTGCTTCAGGAGCTAACCAATATTCATGGAGCCCGGCTACAGGACTGAATTCTACAACAGGCAACCAGGTTACAGCGAATGCAGTTTCTACAATAACTTATACCATTACTGGGTATTTAGATGGGTCAACTTGCACATCAGATAAAAATATAAGGTTGACAGTTTATCCTAAGCCACAACCAAATTTTAATCAGACTGCACCTCAGTGTTTAAATAATAATCAATTTAATTTCACATCAACTTCAACTATCAGTAATGGGAACATTACGGGTTCAAATTGGTATTTATTAGGTAGTTCAATGTCAACAGGTACAACAGTTTCACATCAATTTACAACCGCCGGGAATTACAACATCAAATTGGTAACCGTTTCCAATAATGGTTGCAAGGATAGTCTTACAAGGACAATTGTTGTTTATCCTGACCCATCAGTAAACATT
>CANGEZ010000165.1 GCA_947452875.1 Chitinophagaceae bacterium | reverse complement strand
TTTTGGTTTTTAGTGCAGCTTTATCAATGTCAGACATACGGGCATTTCTAATGAGTTGATAGGCTTTTTCTGCTGCCAGGTGATATTTCCTGTCGTTGTTTTCATTTTGTAAACTATTGATGATACACTCCTTTAATTCAGCTATACCTTCTTTATTCGAAGCCACTGTTTTTAGAATAGGTATTTGTTTATTACTGTTTTTAAAAGCCGGAGCCAGCATCAAACGTAAATTATTTACGAAAGCCTCAGAACCCGGTCTGTCGGCTTTGTTGACAACGAAAATATCTGCAATTTCCATTAGGCCTGCTTTCATGGTTTGAATTTCATCACCTGATTCTGGGACCAGCACCACAACAGTAGTGTCAGCAAGTCCTGCTATTTCAACTTCACTTTGTCCTACACCTACCGTTTCAATGATGATATAATCGTAATGAGCTGCTTTTATAACATCAGCTATTTCCATGATTTTGGGATGCAATCCACCCATAGAACCACGTGAAGCGAGTGAACGAATATATACATTGGGATTGTCGTACCATTCACTCATTCTGATTCTGTCGCCAAGTAAAGCCCCTAAATTAAATGGGGAGGAAGGATCAACGCAAAGCACTGCTACTTTTTTTCCTGAAGCAACAAATTCGGCAATCAACGAGTCTGTTAAAGTACTTTTACCAGCACCAGGTGGACCTGTGATTCCGATAATATTATTAGAAGAAGTATGAGATAAAGATTGCAAAAAATCAGCATATCCTTCTGCTTCATTTTCTACAAGCGAAATGGCTCTTGCCAATGCTTTGATATCACCCTGATTTATTTTTTCTGAAATTGCTGACCACATACCGCTAATATAGCATCAATAATTCAAAAATGAAGCCTGATTATTAAAATAAGAACGCTCAAAGCTGTTACTTTGCATGCATAAAGCGAATTCCATTTGAGACCAAAAGGCATATCAGTAATAATTCCCAATTACAACGGCAGTCAGTTGCTGAATGAGATTCTTCCTTCTGTCACACAAGCATTGTTTGCTACAGGGCTTCCCAATGAGATTATTATTTCAGACGATTGCTCTACTGATGACTCTATAAAAATGATTGCGGAAAAGTATCCCGAAATAATACTGGTTGAGTCAACGACCAACAAGGGATTTTCACCAACAATCAATAAAGGAATTATTGCCTCCAAATATGAATATCTGCTGCTTTTGAATAATGATGTAAAGCTGGAGGCCAACTATTTCAAACCGCTGTTACGATATTTTGAATTACCTGACACATTTGGTGTGATGGGCCGCATCATCGGCTGGAATGATAACCGAATACAAGATGGAGGGAAGTATCCGGAATTTCATGGCGCGAAAATAAAAACCAGTGGCAATTATATCCCTGTTTCAGATACACATAACGGATATATGTACTCGATGTATTTGTCGGGAGCCAATGCGCTTGTTTCAGGAGAGAAATTGATACAACTTGGTGGATTTGATGAATTGTTCGCTCCATTTTATGTGGAAGATTTTGAATTGTCTGTTAGAGCCTGGAGACTCGGATGGAAATGTTATTACGAGCATGAAGCCATTTGCAGACATAAGCTATCGGTGACCATCAAATCAAAAAACAAAAAGAAATACATCAACAGAATTTATTACCGGAATAAAATGTATCTGCATGCCATACATTTGGAAGGAATCGAATTGTTCTTCTGGTATCTTCAATTATTTCCTGAAATAGCCATTCGACTGCTTTCCGGAAGATTTTATTTTTTAAAGTCTGTTACCGATTTTTTATCTACCCTAAAAAAAATGAAAGCCTCAAAATCAGCTTTCAATCAACTGGCTTCAGCTAAAGGAAAAATGATTCCCTTTAAAGAAACAGTAAAAGCTATTCAACAATACCTGTCAGAAAAAAATATCAACAGATTTTAATCATGACCAACTTCATTCCAATATTTCCACTGGCACTTGTAGTGTTTCCCGGAGAAAAACTTAACCTACATATTTTCGAACCGAGATACAAGCAGTTGATTACTGAATGTTTTCATGCAAAAAAAACATTTGGCATTCCTGTAGTGATGAACAACAAAGTGTCTGAAAAAGGCACCTTGATGGAAATAACTGAAATCTCCAAAGAATATGAAGACGGGAAAATGGATATCAAAACAAAAGGCATCAGCATATTCAATATGTTGGAAATGGTGAAAGAGATTCCAGATAAATTATACAGTGGTGCCATTGTAAACTACCAACCCAATTATCAAAATGGCAGTGCCTCCATGATGAAAAAAATCATCGAAAGCACTAGGAAGATTCATACTCATCTCCAGGTTTCCAAGGATTTCGGCAAGCCAGATGAGGAATTGAACAGCTATGACATTGCTCATCATGTGGGCTTATCCATTGAAGAGGAATTTCAAATTCTCAGTTATGAAAATGAATTGCATCGACAAGAGTTTTTGAAAAGACATCTTACTAAAATGCTTTCTGTAGTTGGTGAAATGGAATCGTTGAAAAAGAAAATCCAACTGAATGGGCATTTTAAAAATTTGGAGGGTTTTGAGTTTTGAAGCCCCCTTTAATTCCCCCAAGGGGGGAAGATAGTTCAAGAGGTTCGGTGTTCAATAAGTTCAAAATGTTTGTTCAGAAACTGAATTATCCTTTTGAACAAACAAAAAACTACAAACGAGCGCAGCGTCCAAACACCAAACATTGTCAATCTATAGAAAACAGCCAATCATTAAAGTTTACTACCTTAGTACTTAAGCGCTAATACACACGATGATAACTCTCTGCTTCGATTTTGGAAATACCCGTTTAAAGGCCGGCGTCTTTACAAATGATTCATTCCTTGAAGAAATTAGCTTTGATAACGACAGCATCGAATCCATTTCAGCTGCCGTTGAAAAATACAATCCTGATAAAACCATCTTGGCTTCTGTTGTACATCACAATCCTGAAATAGAAAACTTTTTAGCATCCAAAACCCATTTTCACAAACTAACTAGTGAAAGTAAGATCAATTTTAAAATTGCTGCAGGAAAACCGGAAACCATTGGCACCGACCGATTGGCATTGATGGCCGCTGCTTGTGCCGAATTTCCCGGAAAAAACAATTTGATCATCGGAATCGGGACATGTATTACTTACAATTTCATCAATTCGCAATCACAATTTTTGGGAGGTGCTATTTCACCCGGAATGGAAATGCGATTCAAAGCTATGCATGACTATACGGCAAAACTGCCTTTGGTTTCATTGGATAAAAATCTTCCCCTTATTGGCTATGATACCAAAACAAATCTTCAATCGGGCGTAATCTTCGGAATCACCAATGAAATCAATGGTTTCATCGAAAAATACGAAGAAAAATTTGGGAACTTTAACGCCGTTTTAACCGGTGGCGATGCCCCCTATTTTGCCAGTCAACTTAAAAACAAGATATTTGCCGACATTTATTTTTTATACAAGGGATTGTATGCGCTCAGCGAACTTAACCATCAACATGCTTAGAAAAATTATATTACTGATTTTAGTTGCTTTTTCAATCACTGAAATTCAGGCACAAGACAACTCACCTTACAGCAGATATGGTATCGGAGATTTGTTATCCGGACAAAATATAGTCAACAGGGCTATGGGAGGATTTTCCGCAGCCTATTCTGATTATGGCATAATTGGATCTCCATTCAATGTCAATTTGATCAATCCTGCTGCTTTGGGCAACATGTCTAACACAAAGAATTTTTCGAATACCATTTTTGATGTAGGTGGTGAAGTAAATGTCAGGAGTTTGAAAAGTACCAGCAATACCGATAAATACAAATCTACAAACGTTGTGATGTCTTATTTGCAACTTGCCTTTCCAATCTCCAGTCCAAAAATGGAAAAGAAAGGAACTACTTGGGGTATGAGTTTTGGGTTGAAACCAATATCACGTATTAGTTATAAAATTGAAGACAACAACAGAATTAGCAATATAGATAGCGCCAACACACTTTACGAAGGAAATGGCGGTGTCAATCAAGTGAACTTTAGTACGGGTATTCGTAAAATTGGCAAAGGAAAATACAAGAATGAAATTTGTTTGGGCGTCAGTTCAGGATACACTTTTGCATATAAAGATTACAGCACCAGACTTAGCTTAATTAATGATTCAGTTGCTTATTATAGGGGAAATACTGAAGTGGCAAGTCGTTTTGGTGGGGTGTTTCTGACAACAGGATTTCAGTACAAAATGAATATCAACCAAACAGGCGCACTTAGAATAGGAGCTTATGCTACTTTAAAGCAAAACCTTAATGCCAAACAAAATACCATCAACGAAACCTATGGTTATGATGCGAGTGGTGGAACGATTAGAATTGACAGTGTTTCCGTTACTAATGATGTTCCCGGAAAAGTTGTTTTACCTGCCACTTATGGTGCCGGTTTTGCTTATAACAGTAAAAATCACAACTGGCTCATTGGTGCTGATTTTGAAATGACAAATTGGAAAGACTATACCTATTATGGTCAAACAGACAATACCCAGAACACTTGGGTTATAAGAGCAGGTGCGGAATTTTATCCTGCAAAATTGAATTCGGCTACTAACAAATACCGTGATTATGTGAAGTACAGAGCGGGCTTTTTCTACAATCAGGAATATGTAAAAATTGTAACTCCAAGGGTTAATTATGCATTCACTATGGGAGCGAGTTTTCCTTTAACTACACCAAGATTTATTCAAAGCAGAGGTGAATATGTAACGCTTAATACTTCTTTGGAAGTTGGCGCGAGAGGAAATGAAACTTCTTTTGGCTTAAGAGAAAATTACACAAGAATTAATTTTGGTATTTCCATGAATGCAAGATGGTTTCAGAAAAGAAACTATGATTAATTTATTTGCTGTTACACTTTCAGATGAAAAGAATTTCTTTACATAAAATTTCAAATGCAGTTATGATTTTAAGCTGCATTTTTTTATGGGGTTGTGAGAATGATGCAGACAAAATAAAAAATCTAAGTGCAAAGAAAGTAGGTATTGAAGAAGCAAGAACAGTTGTTTTAAATTATACCATTGGCGGAAAAACGAAAGCCATTTTACATGCCCCTTTAATGCTTAATGTAGCAGAGTCTGTTCCTTATGTAGAATTTCCATTGACCTTACATGCAGATTTTTACAACGACTCTTCAAAGATAGAAAGCACGCTGGATGCGCATTACGGCAAATACAAACAATACCAAAGTGTAGTGTTTTTGAAAGACTCTGTTGTTGTTATTAATATGGGCAAAGGCGATACGCTCCAATGCGATGAGCTCTATTGGGACCGCAATCGCACCGGAAAAGAGTTTTACACCGACAAGCCTGTTCGCATCAGAACCAAAACCGAAGTGATTAGTGGTAAAGGGATGGAAGCCAGTCAGGATTTTAGGAACTGGCGTATACTCGAATCCGTTGGAACGATTAGTGTGCCGGCGGCGAA